>JAEWPL010000148.1 GCA_023460615.1 Pseudomonadota bacterium
CTTTCAAAGTTAGGTGCAAATGTAATTTTAATTGCAAGAAATCAAGAAAATCTAGACAAAACCATTGCAAAACTTCAACCAGGAAATCATAGAACTTATAAATTTGATATTTCAAATGTTGAAAAGATCAACGATTTACTACTAGAAGTCAATTCAGATTATTCGAATGCTATTGATGGTTTAATATATAGCGCTAGTTGTGCAAATCGAGTCAGATTTAAGGATTTGACCAAAGATATTATAGACTCTGTAATGAAGGTAAATTTCTTCGGCTTTGTTGAGTTTATTCGCAGTATATCTAAACAAAAGAGGAGAGATTCTTCTTTTAGTGCAGTTGCTTTGTCTTCATTAGCAAGTTTTGAAAACACAAAATATTTTTTACCGTACGCATCATCTAAAGCTGCACTAGAAAGCTCCATAAGGGTTATGGCTAATGAATTACGGTCAAAAAATATTTATGTAAGCGGTATCAGACCTGCATATGTTGATACTCCATTTATTTCATCTAATAAAGAAATGTATGACGATTTTGATGAGTATCTCAAATCATCATATCAGCCAAATGGATTAATCCCTCCTAAAGTTGTTGCAGATGAAATAATAAAACTTTTAGGTGTGAATGCACCATATTATTCTGGAAGTATTGTAAACATTCCTTCAGGAGTTAATGTTATATAATGTTACGCCACGTTACGACATATGAAGAATTCAGAGAGTTATTTTTAGAATTTCAAAAGAAAGGTAAGTTATTAAAGAATTACCAAATTATTGACATAATCAAAATTAAGAATGAAATACAAAGTGGAAAAATATTAGTTTATATTTCAGAAAATTCTTTTCTTGTTCTTACACTGAAACATTCCTTTTTTAATGTATTTATTTATACAAATTCTTATCTTTCTTTGAAAAAGGATTTTATAAATTGCCATTCTGTTTTAATAAATTTAAATGATCCTATAATTAGTCAATGGAATAAGACATATTCTTTATCTTTGTGTCACAAATGTGATGTTTTAGATCCTTTATTTTTTGAACAGCTAGAAGAGTTTGGATTTAAAATCAATAAAAAACTTGCTAGGTATACTATAGAACATCCTAATGATAGCTATATTGATTTTGTTCCAAAAGAGTATAGAAATGTATGTTTTGCAAAAGAATCTGATGCAGACTCAATTATGTCGTTGATGACTGATAATTTTGATTTAATAGGTGATTGTGTTCCTGAATATTCTGAACTAGTTGAAAACATTAAAAAAAATCAAGTTGTTTGTGTAAGGGATCCTAATAAGCAAAATAAAGTTATCGCATTTCATTATTTTGAAGTAATTAATAATATTTACTTTGGATTATTTGATTGTACTGATATAGCTTATAGAAAATATTTTATTCAGTTTGCCATCACCGAGTTTATGAAAAATATGAGCAAAAACTATTCAAGGTGCTATGCGTGGAGAGATGTTAATGCAGTTCGCTTAAATAATTTTGCAAGACTCAATAAGCAAAAAGAGGATGGCGTAATAATTGACAATCTAGAGTGCAATCTAAATACTACAAAGTAGATCAACTTGGTTATCAATTTAACTGTTTTACAAAATTAGTCTTAATTTATTAGGAGTAGTAATGGAAAAGTTTATAAATAATTTTATAAATATTTTTGATGACGAATTTTCAGAAGAGGTTTCCTCATCAACTGTATTTAAAGATCTTGATGCATGGAACTCTTTATGCGCTTTATCTGTTATTGCTATGGCAGATGAAGAATATGGTGTTGAAATCAAGGGTGACGATATTCGCAAAGCAGATACTATTGAAGATTTATACAACCTAATTCAATCTAAGAAGTAATTTTTATGGCTTTTCTTGAAGTTAAAAATGTTGAGATTGTAGGTGTCAGTGACTGCGTTCCTAAGGAAAAAGAAGATAACTGTCAGATTTACTCAAAGTGGGGAGATTATGACAATTTCATTAGCTCTACAGGTATTAAATCTCATAGAGTTGCTCCTTCTAATGTAACGACTTGCGATTTATGCTATGAAAGTGCTAAGAAGCTTATTACTGAACTTCAATGGAACAAAGATGAAATTGATGCTTTGATTTTTGTAAGTCAAACTCATGATTATGTACTTCCAGCAACATCATGCATTCTTCAAGAAAAGCTAGAGTTATCTCAAAACTGTTATACATTAGATGTATCTTTAGGATGTAGTGGTTGGGTGTATGGTCTTAGTGTAATTACATCTCTAATGCAAAATGGCTCTATCAAAAAAGGTTTGTTATTAGTTGGAGATACAATTACAAAGCTATGCTCAAAAGACGATAAGAGCACTTATCCTCTATTTGGAGATGCAGGTTCTGCAACTGCACTAAGCTATAATAAAAATGCTTCAACTATCTATTTTAACCTACATACAGATGGTACAGGTAAAAATAATATCATTGTAAAAGATGGTGGGGACAGAAATCCTGTAAAAGAAACTTCCTTGCATTCAGAAGTTGTTTCTGAAGGCATAGAAAGATGTGCTTTAAATCTAGAACTAGATGGCATGAATGTATTTTCATTTGGTATTACTAAAGTTCCAAAATGCATCAATGAATTAGTTGAACATTTTAATCTAGATAAAGAGAAAACAGATCTCTTTGTGTTCCATCAAGCTAATAAATTCATGAATGAGAAAATTTGCAAAAAGTTAAAACTTGATAACAAAAAAACACCATTGTCATTAGATGATTTTGCAAATACCTCTTGTGCAAGTATCCCTTTAACCTTAGTTACAAGATGTCAAAATAACCTCAAAAATACCTCTCAATCCCTTATTGTATGCGGTTTTGGCGTTGGTTTGAGCTGGGGTAGCGCTTAAAACCGCTAATATTTGTGTACCTGATTTAATAGAGATTTAAATAAATGACTTGTTACAATCCATTTTCATTAAAAGATAAAACAATTCTTATTACTGGAGCTTCAAGCGGTATTGGTAGAGCTACAGCAATTGAATGCTCAAAACTTGATGCAAAGGTAATTCTTGTGGGTAGAAATGAAGATAGATTAAAAGAGACTTTATCTCTTATGGAAAATCAAGAACTTCATACTTACTATAAAGTAGATCTTACTCATGATGATGAGGTTGATGAATTAGTAAGTTCTTTACCTTGTTTAAATGGATTGGTTAATAATGCTGGAATGCTGAAAAATTATCTTGTTCAATTTGTAAAAAGAACATCTATAGAAGAACTTATTGAAGTTAATGCAATTGCCCCAATCTTACTTACCTCAAAATTATTGAAGAAAAAGAAAATTCAAAAAGGGAGCTCAATTGTCTTTACAAGTTCAATCGGAGGACCGGATATTGGAAATATTGCAAATGGGATTTATAGTGCTACAAAAGGAGCAATTGAAGGCTTTGTAAAATGTGCTTGTCTTGAACTTGCAGCAAAGAATATTCGCGTTAATACTGTAAAACCAGGTATGACTGATACCAATCTTATTCTTGATTTTAGCGTATCCTCAGAAGAACTCGAACTTGATAAAAAACGTTATCCTTTGAAACGTTATGGAGAGCCTCGTGAGATAGCTCTAGGTATAGTATACCTTTTATCTGACGCATCATCTTGGACAACAGGAACCTCTTTAACCATCGATGGTGGATATACTGCTAAATAATTAAATTTACTGTAGGTTACTATGTCTGCATATATAAAAGCGCTAGATTTCTATTTACCAGAAAAGATCCTTACCAATGAGGAAATAGTAAAAGAATTTCCTGAATGGAGTGTAGATAAAATTGCCAAGAAGGTAGGTGTGACTTGTAGGCATATTGCAGCTGATAATGAGACTGCTTTAGATATGGCTGTAAAAGCAGCTAATAATCTATTTGCAAATCATGAAGATTTAAAATCAAAAATCGATTTTATTATTTTTTGCACACAGAGCCCTGATTATAAGTTACCGACCTCTGCCTGTATTATCCAAGAAAGGCTTGGGTTAAGTACTTCAATTGGCGCATTTGATTACAATTTAGGTTGTTCTGGATACATTTATGGCTTAGCTATTGCTAAAGGTTTTATAGCATCAAATATTGCTAAAAATGTTCTATTACTTACAGCAGAGACATATAGTAAATACTTACACGAAAAAGACAAAGGTAATAAAACCATCTTTGGTGATGCAGCTTCAGCTACTGTGATATCAACTGAAGGTTTTTGCAAGATTGGTGAATTTTCATTAGGTACTGATGGTCGAGGTGCCAATAACCTAATAGTACGCTCTGGTATGAGCAGAGTTCCAAATGATGTTCACGATCTTAAGTTTGATGATAGTGGTAATCCTATATCGTCAGATCACTTGTTTATGAATGGCGCAGAAATTTTTAGTTTTACCCAACACAACGTACCAATAGTAGTAAACAAAGCTCTTGCTAAAAATGAACTTAGCAAAGATGACATTGCTTTATACATCTTTCATCAAGCAAATAGCTACATGCTTAATTTTTTACGTAAAAAATTAAAAATATCTGAAGATCATTTCTTAATTGATATGGAAGATGTTGGAAATACTGTATCAAATTCAATGCCAATAGCACTAAAAAGAGCTTTAAACAATCAGAAGATCAAAACTAAAGATAAAGTTCTTTTATGTGGTTTTGGAGTCGGTTACTCTTGGGGAAGTGTTGTGTTAGATTTTAAATAAAAGCGACATTAGAAAATTGCAAGATTATACTTACTGACGCTGTACCTTTTACCATTCTATGAAATTGCTTTTTCTTTAGTTCCAATAAATTACTGATTGAAGCGATTTATTTATAGTACCAGCCCTATATAATTACCTTGATAATATGCTTTAAAGTTGCTAAAAAATGGTAGCTGAATGTTGAAAGAGAGTGTTGAGAATGTTTATAAAAAAAGATTACAAAGCCAATTTTGAACGATTTGTTTCTTCTTATGATAGCCTTAAGGCTCAAGGTCAAATTATTACAAATTCATGTTTTAATACAACTTCTCTTTCAAAGTTTTTTAATGAAAAGTGTTGTGTTATCCATAATTATGCTAAGTCATTTTTTGTTTTGATTCCTTTATATGATTATTATGAAGTTCTGTTTTATTCTATTTCTCCTAGAAATCTAGAAGAAGATTTGCATAATTTAAAACAATTCTATTCCCAAAAATTGTTTAGAATCCGCGTAATAACAAGAAAATTATCAGTCGAAAATGCGTATCATAACATTTTTGAAAAAATTGGCTTTCAAAGAAAAGGTAGACTAATAAGATTTGTGAGCAAATCTCTAGGAATATCAAAATATACAGATGCACTAAGGGACTTTATTGAAAAGATACCAAGTCAGTATCGTCATGTTGGATATGCTGAGGAAAAAGATGCTAAACAAGTTCTAGAATTACTCGAATCTGGATTCGATGAAATATTAGATTCTCTACCAGAGTTGGATGATATTTTAGATAATATTAAAAAAAATCAAGTTATTGTTGTAAAAGATGATAACGGTCTGGTTCTTTCTTTAAGATATTTCACAATAGAAGGTTCTATCTGTAATGTGTTTTATGAAATAACTCGCCATGAATTTAGAAAAATGGGAGTGTTTTATTTAGTTATTTTATTCTTTGTAGACGAACTTCATAAAAAATACCCTAAATTGAATAAGTTTTTGGGGTGGAGAAATGCTGAAAGAACAGAGTTGATTAAATTTTCAAAATCAATGGGAGATATTCCAGATGGAACTGTTATTTCTGTATATATAAAATAATGTCCCTGTGAAAGAAAAAGCTAAATAGAATAATTAGATAAATTGAATCGTATAAATCTTTCACGAATATGAGTTTTTCTAGTTTTTGCTGATTACTTATTATTTTGTCTTCGCTTATGTATAAGCATAATTAATCAGAATAAGAAACAATCCAAATTTAGGGATGATCCCAAATTTATCTCCTTATAACAAGGTGAAGTATGAATGTCTCTATGTAAATAGAGCTTCAATTTTGGGGTATCTTCAATGTGTGTATAGGTGTTATATATGAATTTATAGGTAATGAAGAAGATAAGATCATTGCCATGTAAAAGTACTCGGATCACTATATTGTTTCAATGCTTGCTCACATATGGATATAAAACTCACAGTGATTGTGATATTTTAAATTTTACTTATCCATTCTTTAAATGATAAATAGGAAATATAAATGAAGTCAGATACTGTCTCTTGTACTGAAGATAGTTTAGTAAAAATGGAAATTGTTTCCAAGAAAGTTAAAAGATTTGATTTAGATAATTGTTCATACAGTGGAATAAAGTCTTTTTACAGTGAACAATGTAATAAAAGGACTATCAGTCTTTTTTATAAAAATGCAAAACTTGTCACTATCCTTTCCCTAGAAGACCTGCATCAGTACTGTAGAGATGAGTTCAAATTTGAGAATTATCTTGAAGTTTGCTCAAATAACAAAATTGGTTATGATTTGAATTCTGCAAAAGCTGCGTTCGAAGTCTTAGGAAAGGTCACTTATTTAATTAAAGAACTTCATCAAGAAGAAGGTCTGTTTATTTATAAAAATAACGATTTTAATGATGTAGCAAAGTTAATTTATGATAAGTTAGTTAAAAAAAATGTCCATCCTATTCGCATTAATTTCCCTATGAGAGAGGATATTAAAAGAAAAAATCGTTCCGATTTTTATTGTACACAACTTTTAACTTCATATGAAAAGTTGGTTGAAAATGGAGATATTGAGCCTCCTTATTATCTAGATAAAATTACGAATATTAAAAAAAATGACTTTCATACCATCATTTCTATTCATGGTAAAACACTTGGAAATGACGAGAGTAAAACAATTTTTTTGGTCGGACCTTGTATAACAGCAGGGTCAGAAAATTTTGAAGGTGAAAAGTTAGCTCAGATTTTAAAAGCAAAGTTGGATCATTTGGGATTATCTTACAAGATAAAGTGTGTAGCCATGTATTTGTATGATAGTTACAAAATCTTGGAAGAAAATATCAATAAAAATGATATAGTATTTATATTTAATAGACAGTTGTATGAGAATGAATTTGACTTAACTCCGTGTTATGATAAATTTGATATAGGGGGGGGAAGTTTTTATATCTAGACATGCCAATTCATACAAGTGTAACTGGAAATAATTTGATTTCTGATATTCTAATTGATAATTATATAAAACATATTTACAAAAATAGTTCTCCTGTCGAAGATAATATCTTGCTGTATCAAGGCTGTTGTCGTATTGAGAATAATACAAGAAGACAAGTAAAAGAATATTTAGAAAGAATTAAATCTACAAGAATAATACCCACAAATGCAACTATTGGCTCTATTGTAATGAACAGTAATCCTTTTACTTTAGGTCATAAATATCTAGTTGAGTATGCTGCAAAGCAGGCAGATTATTTGTATATCTTTGTAGTTGAAGAAGATTTATCTGCCATTCCATTCGTAGATAGGTTATTTTTAGTTCATGAGAATACCAAGCATTTAAGTAATGTAATTGTAGTTCCAAGTGGTGATTTCATAATTTCTCATACAACCTTTGCAAATTATTTTTCTAAGGAAACAACTCAGCATAAGGCTAACGCTGAGGAAGATGTCAGAATTTTTGGTGAACTAATTGCACCTCAATTAAATATCACCAAACGATTTGTAGGACAAGAGCCATTTGATAGAGTTACAAGTGAATATAATTCACTTATGAAATCAATATTGCCAGAATTTAATGTAGAGCTTATTGAAATCCCAAGATTTTGCTTAAATAATGATCCTAATGGTAATGCAATTAACGCCACTTCTGTCAGAAAAGCCTTAATTGACAAGGATTTTGATTTTATAGCAAAACGAGTTCCTAAATCTGTATGCGAGTATTTAATTGCTAACAGAGAGACAATTCTGTACAGAATTGGTGAAATAGAAAAAAGAAATAAGGATTATGTAAGAGAAATTGTTTTCCCTTACATTGACGATTTTGTTCAAAGGATAATAAAACTTGATAAGGTGGTGTTCTATACCATCAGTCATGATACTAGAGCCTTGGTTGATTGTCTTCCAAAAGAAATATTAGGCAAAATTGAATATTGTGACAAAGCTGCGATAAAAAACAGCAAGTTAGAATACAAATCCAAAAAAGTATATCCACCAAGTGCTTTAAATAAGGAGTTAAAAGATTATCCAATCTTTGTAAGTAGCCTTATGTATGCAGACGAAATCTACAACGATCTTGTTGAGAGTGGTGTTGATATAACTAGATGTATTTTCAATCAATTAGATCTTTCAAAAGATACTGTTGAGCGATATCAAAGGTTTAAAACTAAAAACGCCTCAATATAAATTGAGGATAGATAACTGCAAATAACCTTGGCATTTACCAAGCCAAAGGTAAAAATTTAAGAATAAGGATTTACTATGTCACTTGGCTTTAGCGATTTACCGGTTGTAAATAAAGAAGACGATATTTTTGAAGTTAGTAATTACGTTAATGCCTTAAGTGCATTTATTAAAGAGTGTACAACTCCAATGACCATTGCTATACAAGGTACATGGGGTGCAGGTAAAACCTCCTTAATGAATCTAATTCGTGAGGAATTAGGTAATTCAGTTGATTCTATCTGGTTTAATACCTGGCAGTATTCACAATTCAATATGGAAGATGAGCTTACTTTAACTTTATTAAGTAGTCTTTCAGAAGCTTTAGAGCCTGAGCAGAGTCAAAGAGAAAATATTGGTAAATCCATTTTAAGTTTAGCTTCAAGAACAGCTTTAAAGATAGGAGTTTCAACCGCATCTCATTTTTTAGGAGAAGAAGTAGGTGAAGCCCTACAAGATGCAGGCAGTGAAGCTAAATCAATTATTACTAAAAACAAAGAGCAGGATTTATCACCAGTACAAGCGGTTAAAGTTTTGAAAAAGCAATTTCAAGAAGCTGTGCTTAACAAAATTGGAAAAAGCTCAAAAGACAGATTAGTGTTTTTTATTGACGATTTAGACAGATTAAATCCAGGTAAAGCAGTTGAAGTACTAGAAATTCTAAAGCTATTCTTAGATTGTGATAAATGCGTATTTGTACTAGCTATTGATTACTCTGTAGTATCACAAGGCGTAAAAGTAAAGTATGGCGATAGCATAGATGACTCTAAAGGTCGTTCTTTCTTTGATAAGATCATACAAGTGCCATTTAAGATGCCTACCGCACAATATAATTTAAAGAATTATGTAGGCAAATTCCTAGAATCTATCGACATTAAGAATCCAAGTGAGCAGATGCTTTCAAATTACTCCCAACTAATTGAGTACTCCATAGGCTCTAACCCTCGTGCCATGAAGAGAATTTTTAATGCTTACTTGCTGTTATCTAAAGTAACTAAGATTAAAGGTGAGCAAAGTGACTGGGATAAAGAGATGTTATTTGCAGTACTTTGTCTGCAGTTATCTTTTGAAGAGCTCTATTTGTATCTTGCTAAGAACTTAGATGAGTGTAACTCTCAAGAGTTCATGGAAAGACTTTATAACATAGATTCTTACCGTGATGCTGAAGATGGTGATGAGGATAATGAAAGCTCCATATTAACCGACGACAATTTAAAACTCATCGGTAAAAAATACGACGATCAAAAGCTTCGTAACCTTTTAAAGTTTATGAAAGTCTTTGTTGAAGTTATCGACCAAAATGGTGATGGTGACTTATCTGAGGATGAGCTCAATGGCTTTAAAGGTGTAATTGACGTCAGCTCTATTACAGCTGCTGTTGACAATGTGGAGGTTTCAGCTAAAGCTACTTACTCAGAAGAAGATCATTTACAGAGATCTTTACCTCAAATCCAACAAATCTACCTGCATCTTAAAGAAAAGGTTTTAACTTTAGATAATACCTCATTTGATCCTAAAAAAGTTTACATCGGCATGAAGGTTAAGGGTCATCGTTTCGCTACAGTTATATTCCGCAAAAGAAAGCTTTATTTGTATTTGCTAATGCCTTTAGATTCTTTAAACGATCCTAAACAGATGTTTTCTAAAATTGACAATATGCAAGAACGAGGAGCTTGGAACTATTTATTAGAAATGCGAGATGAAAGCGAGCTTGACTATGTTTTTGAGATGCTAAAACAGTCTTATGATCTTGCTAATAATGACATTTAACCTATTATTACAAAATATTATTATTGATAAACAGGTGACCTTCTAGATGTGCATATCTAACAAAATTTATCACTTTCAAATCTATGATCTCTTGTGGTGTCAACCACAAGAGCTTTTAACCTAAGAAAAAGCAGTGCATTATCTTGGCTCCTTTTTTGAAAATTTGTAACAAATTACTAAATCCGATATATACTAGCAAACAAAAAATAATAAACATTAAAAGTGATTATGATGATGAGGTTTGTGTCCTTTTTATCGATTCTAGTAGTTGTTACTCTAGATCTATTTTCTGCTACTGCAAATGCTCAAATTTGGAGCTCTGGTCAAAAATTCTACGAAAATGATCAATCTGAAATCGCAGCTTTCGTAGATATTCCAGACGACATTCAATTACAAGCGGTGTTATGTGCTCATGGCATGCCTGAGAACTACCGTTTTACCTTATTATTACCAAAAGCTGTAAACGGTGAGACCGTTATTAAAGTTACTGTAACTACAGATGAAGGCTCTGTAGATGAGTATGCTGAAGTATCAAGTAACTCCCTTGATATGCAAGTAGATGAAAAACTCATGCTGTTATTGCCTACCACCACTAAACTTACATTATCCTTTGATAAGGAGGATGCTAAGTACTTAGGTGTTCCTAAAACTATAGAGGTAAGTTTAAAAGGTGCTGACTTAACTTTAAAAAGTGTAGCATCTCAATGTATCGCTTTGTGTTTAAATGATAACTACAAATGTAATTACCCATTGTTGTCATCTCTATTGTGGCCTCAAGACAAGTTCACTAAAGTTGGTGTTGAAGATCTTGATGAGCTATGCACTAAAGAGGAGGGTAATGATCTTTACTCCTTTAAATTTACTCAAGCATGCACTTTAGCTTTAGACAGATTCTACAAAAAGGATGGTGTAGGTCCATTATCTTATGTTGAAAAACTTTTTAATGGTAAAAACAGTCCTTTTGAAAAGTATGTAAACAGCTGGAATAATGCTGTAATGCTAAGCCCATCATCTGCTATTGGCGATAGAGTAATGGCAGATAAAAAAGACTGGTATTTAATGCTTTATTCACTTGCTGGCAAGCGCAAATTAAAAGAAATACCTAACAGCTTTTATACTGTAAAAAATTACCAAGACGATCCTACAACCTTAGTCTATGACATTGATTCTCGTTATGAGATGGAGCTTTTAAAGTACTCTTCAGTGTTAT
>JAEWPL010000149.1 GCA_023460615.1 Pseudomonadota bacterium
TAATGACATTCCAACTGCTATTAAAAATTCTATTGCTTACACTTCAAAAGACAGAGATAACGAATCTGCAGTGATGAATCAAAGCATTAAGGACAATATTGCACTACCTTCTTTAGATAACTTAACCATTGGTAAAACCAAACTTTTAAGCTTAACTAAGATTAAAGACTTTGCCATTAAGTTTGCTAAAGAAATGTCTGTAAAGATGGTTAACACCGATCAGTTTGTATCAGAGCTATCTGGTGGTAACAAGCAGAAAGTAGTTTTAGCAAGATGGATCGGTAAAGGTTCTGATATCGTGGTATTAGATTCCCCTACCCGTGGTATTGATATCAAAGTAAAACAGGATATCTACCAACTTATGGATCGTATGAGAAAAGAAGGTAAGTCCATCATCATGATCTCTGAGGAGCTTATGGAGCTTATCGGTATGTGCGACCGCATCATCATTATGAAAGACGGTGCTATCAAAGGCGAGCTTCCTCGTAGCAAGGAGCTTAATGAAAATAGTCTAATCTCAATGATGGTTTAAGGAGCGAAATTATGTCAGATACAATCGCATTAAAAAACAAAGAAGAAGAGTTAAAGAAACTTCGTACTATGAGATTAGTTCGTACCCTTTTACCAATTGTTGGACTATTCTTAGTATTTATTCTATTTAACTTTTTAACTGATGGCCGCATGGTAACTCACCTACCATTAGCTTTATCACAAGTATATGTGATTATGATTGCTTCTATGGGTGTGTTCTTTATCATGACTATGGGAGGTCTAGACTTCTCTCAAGGCTCTATCTTAGGTCTATCTGCCATCGTAATCTGCGTGTTATCAGAGTATGGAATTGCTATTGCCATTGTAGGTGGCATCTTAACTGGTGCAGCTATCGGTGCTATCAACGGATACTTCTATGTAAATAGAAAAATTAAATCCTTCATTGTAACCATTTGTACCATGTTCCTTTTCAGAGGTTTAATTAAGTATTTAACTACAAATTCCCCTGTTCAAGGTGCATTCTATGAATATGAATATGACTTTGATTGCACTGAATTTAAAGTAGGTTGTACTCTATTTGTAGTAGTTGTAGGTTTCATCTTCTTTAGCTTCACTAAATTCGGTACCTACTTAAAGGCTATCGGTGCAGGTGAAAAAGCAGCTAAATTCTCTGGTATCCGTACCGACAGAATTAAATTCCTAGTTTACGTATTATCTGGTGCAATTACTGGTTTTGCAGCTTTCATTAGTGCTGTAAAGACTGGCTCTGTAACTTCTAATGGTGGTAACCAATTAGAGACTCAAATTCTAATTGCCCTAGTATTAGGTGGTATGCCAATTTCTGGCGGTGCCATGGTTCGTTTCTACAATTTCATCATCGGTTCATTACTATTCGTAGTACTAAGCAGTGGTTTAACCATGATTGGTTTCAGTACACAGATGATGCAGTTAATTGAAGGTATCGTGTTCTTGTTATTCGTTGCAATCTTTGCTGATAGACAAGCTTTACACGTAATCAAATAAGTTTTATTAAATGCTTAAAGGAAATAAACATGAACAAGATTTATTTTGTAGTTGGCTCCCAGGATTTATACGGTGAAGAGTGCCTAAAACAAGTTGCTCTTGATGCAAAGAACATGACAGCTTTCTTTAACGAGCGTCTTCAAGGTAAAGTAAGAGTTGAATTATTACCTACAGTTATCAATTCAGAAACCTGTATTGAGGACATGAGAAAGGTAAGTTGCGATGAGGATTGTATCGGCGTTATCACTTGGATGCATACTTTCTCACCTGCTAAGATGTGGATCAAGGGCTTACAAGAATTAAGAAAGCCTTTACTACACTTACATACTCAGGCAAATGAGAAATTACCTTATGACAGCATTGATATGGATTTTATGAACCTAAATCAAGCAGCTCACGGTGATAGAGAGTTTGGCTTTATCGTTGCAAGATTACGTATTCCTCATCAAGTAATCGCTGGTTACTACGAGCACGATGATGTAATCGAGCGTATGGGAAGATTCATCGATGTTGCTAAAGCAATTCACTTCTCAAAACACTTAAAGGTAGCTTCTTTTGGTAACAACATGCGTGAAGTTGCTGTAACAGACGGTGATCGTGTTGAGTCTCAAATTCGCTACGGCTGGGAGTGTAACTACTTTGCTATCGGAGATCTTGTAGATACTATCAATCAAGTAACCGATAAAGAAATCGATACAAAGATGGATGAGTACACTTCAAAATACACCATGAAGACTAACAACATCCAAGCTGTTAGAGAGCAGGCTAAGTATGAGGTAGGTCTTGAGAAATTCCTAGCTAAGAATAATCTTGGTGCATTTGCTGACACCTTCCAAGATCTTCATGGCTTAAAACAATTACCAGGTATCGCAGCTCAAAACCTAATGGGTAAGGGTATCGGTTTTGGTCCTGAGGGTGACTATAAGATCTCAGCTTTATCAGCAGTTCTTATGAAGATGTCTGAAGGCAGAAAAGGTGCTACAGGCTTTATTGAAGACTACACCTATGACTTAACCTATGGTCAAGAATTAGAGTTAGCATCTCACATGCTTGAAGTTCCTGTAAACTTTGCTGCAACTAAACCTGAAATTGACGTACTTCCTTTAGGTATTGGTGGTAAAGAAGATCCTGCACGCTTAATCTTTGATGGCGTTGAAGGTGATGGAATTCAGGTTACCTTAGTAGATATGGGTGATCACTTCAGAATTATCTGTGCTGATATTGAACTTGTAAAACAACCAAAACCAATGCCAAACTTACCTGTTGCTCGTATCATGTACAGACACAAGCCAAACTTTAGAATTGGTACTGAAGGCTGGTGCTATGCTGGTGGTGCTCACCACAGCGTGGTTTCAACTGCTCTTACAAGAGAGGATATTGCCCTATTTGCAAAACTAACAGGCACTGAGTTAATCACAATCGGTGATGATACAACTGAAGCTGAGTTAGAGAAGTTAGCAACTAACTACTACAGATAGTTTTAATTAACATAAACTCCATTTAAATAGCTCTAGAGAATTAACCTCTAGGGCTATTTTATTTTGACTAACTTATTTCTTCATATTCTAAATCACATGAAGAAGAATAGTTTTCTCCCCAAATAGAATTGAATTCTTCATATTTATTGATTTGGTTAACCTGCATATAACCTTTATAGATATTTATTTCTTCTGAATAAGGCCAAAGATCCTTTTCAAAGGCAACTTGCCGACTATCTTCTAAATCAAAGATGATTGCTCTAGTAAATTTAACATCGTACTCAAGATCATCTTTTTTTAAGGTCTGGTACTCATTAACTAGAGTAATCTTTTTAATTCTTAAGTTTATTGGATTATCTATTTGTTTTCCACCGATAATAGCTGAACGTATCTCCTGCTCCTCTACTTGATTAAACTTAAAAAGAGCAACTTCATCTAGATTTCCATAATAATCAACAGATTCTTGAACATTGCTAATTTCAAACCAGCTGTTGTCTATGTTTAGCCCTACAATTTGAGTAACTGGATTTGAAAATTGAAAGTCATCACATCTATATAGATTAAAAATCTTTCCTACCAACGATTTCAATTTGTCTTTATCAAAGCACATATCGTGCTGATGCATACGACCTTACCATATATATAATAGAGACAGAAATAAAATTTCTTATTGCAAAATTAACTTATGCGTTTGAACTGTTTTTAATAGCTGATAGAGAGTTATGCATTTAACGCCCATTAATTTGCATACAGGAGGAATTTGAATTTTTTTATTCGCACATAATGAGTCATTCACTGGATTAATTTCATGAGTTAAAACCACATAGTCATGAACCTTAGCGTAGGCAATTAAATAGGGATCTGCAATCCCACTCATAAATTGGTTTATCTTACTCTGCTCTATTTTCCGTGAATCAAGAATACTCTTTATGGTAGCTATCTCTTGATAAACCTTTACATCAAGAGATGCAAATAATTTTTTATGTAACTTACACCATGTTGCTAGTTCATCTTTGAAATTTTGTGTTTCAGCATACACTGGCGCAATGCTTATTACTGAATCTTTTCCGTTTATTTGTTCTAACCAATCCCAAAATCCAGGTGCAAAATTGAATGGATAACAAAGATTTTTTGATTGAATAAAAATATTGGTATCAATTAAATACTTTACATTATCACTTGTCATTTAATTGACCTCATAACTTTTTGCCATCTTATTAAACGCATGGATCGACTTAATACCTAATAAATCCATTGCATCCCTAAAAGGAGTATCTCCAACCATTGCAGAAGATAAAATTGCTTTAGATAAGATAGAACTAGATCTTGATTTGAAAGTCGAATAAAAGTTTCCTCCACTTTTTTCTTTTTTATCATCTGTTGATGAATGACAATAAGAACAGAGAGTTTGATACCTATATTCAAAATCTTCTTTGCTAACAAGTTTTAAGTTTAATAATCTAAATAAAATTGAAACGGCACTGACTTGGTATTTATCAGAGGCTAATTCAATAAAGCCATCTAAAGAGGATTTATTTAGGGAATAATCTTCCATAAAATCATTCGCTGGCATCAAAAGACCTGCCGCAAATTTATTACACCAAACTTCAGAAGAGAATTTAGAATCTTGATTGACATCGGAAAGACCTTCTAAACCTAAGCATATATGTCCAAGTTCATGACAAAGAGTAAAGATTTGAGCTCTAACAGAATCATTTCCATTGACAAAAATTAAAGATGAATATTTATCAGCTAAAGCAAAACCTCTGAATTCATTTACATCTAAACGGTGTTGAGTTTGTTTTACAACTTTACTAATCTCAACAATCACATTGTGATCTTCAAGTAATGATCTTAGATAATTCAAATATTTTGTTGGGTTATGACTTCTCTTATACTCTATTCCTAGATATTTTCGTACATTAACACCTGAAGTTTCGGCATCATCTTTTAAGGAATATTTGTTATACAAATCGACTGGTTCATATTCATTTTTTATCATGAAATCTTTAAACCAGGCTTGTTGATTTTTACAAATTGCAATTTGTTCGCTTAAGTTGATACTTACGCTTGTTGGAACTGCATTTGCATGAGTTCTAAAATCATTAATTTCTAATTTATCTATATCTGTGACAGGAGCATCTAGAAAGAAATAACCTAGAGGATATCTTAAGATCTTAGACAACTTCTCTATTTTACTAATTGGTAAATTTACGCAATCATTAGTTGCTTGATTTAAACAAGCGAACTCTTTTCTCGCACATAAAGCAGAGAACAACTCATCTGCTCTTTCGCAAGCCCAATGTATAACGCATAATTTTATTGAAATAAGTTCTTTCATTTTTCTTACAAACAAGCAAGAGAATATTCATTACAACAAATGTTATTTTATCGATTTATATAATAAATCAAAACTGTAACTTAAAAAGTTTTTCACTGAAATTTTGTTGATACTCTCAAGATATTCCTGCTTGTTATACGCAAGTTTAATAACGCCTGTAAGCATTCCCCAAAAGGCAAATTCTGTCTTAAATAAATCTAAATCTTTTCTAAAACAGCCTTTTTCTATTCCTGAAGAGATAAAACTACTTATAAGTTCACTGATCTTTTGACCTACATTAAAAGTATCGCGCTCTTCATCTAAAAAATTAGGTTGGGAGGGATCAATTCTAATTGTCTTTAACATTAAGGAAAAATATAGTGGGTGCTCCTCATAGTACTCAACTAACTTGTCGCAGATACTTTGATATTTCTCATCGATACTCTTATCTGAATTTACAGCGTTAGACAAGTTATCATAAAGCAAAGTCATACTCTCTAAAGTAAGATAAGCAAGTAACTCATCTTTATCTTTAAAAAAGACATACAAAGAGGCTTTAGAATATCCACTTTCTTTAGCAATATCTGCCATAGACGTATTATCAAAACCTTTTTCTGAAAATAACTTAGTTGCAGCTTGAGCTATAGCTTTTCTATGATTGCCTTGAGGCTCTTTTTTACGTCTTGCCATACTTTTTTTAATCCTCTACTTGTACGTAATCAGCTACCTTGCGTCTGTATAGTTTATTGCAACCGTAATTGTCAGTCTTTCCTACTCGAATAACTAAGCTTACATTAGTTCCAAGCTTTTCTTTAAGATCTTGCTTACAAGCAGGAACCTCGATTACAGCACTGATTGGTTGAACACTAATCTCTTTCTCGGTTAGAAATAACCACAACTTAACTAAGGTTCGACCTGTTTCAAACAAAGCACTTTTGGATTCAATCTCATTTTTAAAATAGATGAAGCCTGCGCAATTGTCTAATTGCTCTTGATAAAGCTTCTCTGATTGCTTTGTAAACACACTAGAGGTTGCAATTCCTTCTGTCATAAGGGTGTTAAAGATACCTTTAGTTAATCCTTCCATACCTAATGTATCAGCACATAAGCCATCAAGTTTAGCTTTAGCTTCTTTATCAGAAAATCTCATCCAACTTGCTAGCTCCTTATTGTAATTGTCATCACTAGATAACTGATGTACTGCTAGCATTGAGCTGTCGTAGATGATTTTATAAGCGGAACTTCCTTTTGAACAATACTCAATATTTAAAAAGCCTTTTAAAAGCTCCTTTAAATCAAATGAAAGAGTGTCTAATTTTCTTTTATCGGTATGACGCTTTAATATTGCCTGTTCAAGCTCCAGATCCTTACTTAAGGAAGGATCTTTATAGTAACTTACCAAAGCTAATTGCCTATCTTCATCAAAGTCAACTTGCGTACTGTAACCATAAGCCTTAAAAGCACTAACCATCGTTTGTACGTAGGCTCCAAGTGAAATTAAAGCCTCATGCTTATTTTTATCTGATACCTTAAGTACTCTATCAGCATCAATTGTAACTTCCACTTTATTTGATAAGTGATGTACTTTTACTTTCCACAATTGAGTATTGTGTGAGGATGGTGATAAAGAGGCTAAATATAAAATTCTTGATAAAGTAGCATCTGAAGCAATTAGATTGTTAGGAGATGAAACCTGTAAAGGTCGTCCTTTAATCAAGGCTGTGATAAAAAACAAAGATACCAAGACACAGATTACTAACAAAAACATTCCTAAAGTCTTCATGATAATCACCAAATAATTAAACCATTGGTTTAATTATTACACTTTAGAATGGATTGTCAATAAATATTTAAACTGATGGTTTAATTATTCTTAGATAACAGTTAAGCGTAGATCTTCAAAGACATTTAATGAACTCTTACCTTTAAAATTAAGGATACATTTAAGGATACATTTTAAACATAGTTTTCAAAAACAATAGGTTTCTTAAGAATACTAAGAAGTACCATAAACAGCTTATTTATGCATTTTATCAAAGCATTAAAATTGAAGGGATATAGAAAAATGTAGGATTTTAATGTATAGATGGTGCGAAAGAAGGGACTCGAACCCTCACGCCAAAAGGTACAAACACCTGAAGCTTGCGCGTCTACCAATTCCGCCACTTTCGCATTGCGTGTTGGTGATCCCGATGAGAGTCGAACTCATGACCACCGGCTTCGGAAACCGATACTCTATCCACCTGAGCTACGGGATCACACGTGACCACTAAGACACGGGCGATATTATATCAAGTTTACTGCCTTCATCAATGAAATAAGCTAAAATATGATAGCAAAAAAGGAGTTTTCATGGAATTTGATAAAAAGTTAGCTTTTAGGGGAATTAGAGCCCTTTATGGCAATGACGGTTTTGAGAAACTTCAAAACACTCATGTGACCGTAATAGGTGTTGGTGGTATTGGATCCTGGGCTTGTGAAGCTTTGTGTAGAACTGGTGTAGGTAGTTTAACTCTAATTGATAATGACACAATTGAAATTACCAACCTCAATCGTCAATTACATACCACTCCTAAAACAGTTAATCAGCTAAAAGCAGAAACTCTTGCTGCAAGATTAAAAGAGATTAACCCAACACTAGATGTAGAATGCATTTGCGTTAGATTAACTCCTGATAATATTGATGAAGTATTAGCAGGTAAAACTGAATATGTTTGTGAATGCATTGATGATATTGATGCAAAGACTTATATTTCAAACTACCTACATAAACACAAATCAACCTTCATTGTGGCAGGCGGTGCTGGTGGAAGACGAGATCCTACTAAACTAAACATTGGAGATGTAAGCACTGCAAATGGTGATGCACTTATCTCAAAATTAAGAAGAGAGCTTAGAAAATCCTACGGATTTCCTAACAATGGGCAGAAATTTAATATTACTTGCACATTCTCAACAGAAAAACCTATATACTCTTCAAAAGAAGATTATATAAGTGGTGATCTACCAGCCTTTGGAGCTTCTATGAGTGTAACTGCAAGTGCTGGACTTTTAATTTCTTCTTGGATCATCAATAAAATCGTAGAAGGTTAATTTTAAATCGGTGTTTTATCATGCTAGAACAAGAGTTTGAAAACGCAAAAATCACTTTACTAGGAAAACTTGAAGAGTATTTAAAGAGTAAGGGCATAAATACCGAATCCTCCTTTAATTGTTTAAATCCAAATGACTATTCTCATTTGCCTAGCATGAATTACAACAAAGAGAAGCAGACTGTAGATTGCTTCAATTGCAAAGCAAGTTACAATATCTTTGATTTAATCGGTATTGATTACAATTTACCTACTTTCCTAAAGCAATTTATCAAAGCTCATGAGTTATTCTTAGGTAAAGTACCACTAGGCTACATTGATGTGATTAAGCGTCAATATCCAACTCCTGAAGAGACAAATACTCCTAAAACTCCTATTTTTGAATTTGAAAACGACAACAATATTCAATTGCCTTTTGGTCAAAACGATTCTAATTACTACGCAAAGCCTTCTGACACCAAAATCAATCATGACTTAAGAGAAGAAAGCTTTAATAATATTTCCCCATTTGATGAAGTAAATTCTCCAAATTTTGAGATTAACAAGCCAGCTAATACTCAAAGCCTAAATTTTGGTGCTACCAATACAGAAGAATTTAAATTACATAATCCAATTCCAAAATTTGGTCAGAAATTTAATATTCCAGCTAATAGCGTGTCTCAACCTAACTTTGCAGAAAACAGCGTTAATAGTCAAAATGCAACTGACAATACAGGCTTTGAGTTATCTCGTTACATAGCTTCCTGTGCAAGAAATGTAAATAAGACTAACTACTTTAAGGATAGAGGTTTATCTGAAGAGGTGATCTCAAGATTCAATCTAGGTTATGACGAGCACTTTAGTGCAGAGATTGATAATATTTCAGGACAAACCATCTTTTGGAAAGCTGCAATTATTCCTTATGGCAACCAAGCTTATTGCGTAAGGAATACAGATTTAAACGCTAACTCTAAAAACGAAAGATATAAGAAAAAAGGTATCTTTGATATTTATAACATTGGAGTATTGTCTGAAGAAGGTGATATCTTTGTAGCTGAAGGAGAGTTTGATGCTTTAAGTTTAGAGACTTTAGGTTATAGAGCTTTAGCCTTAGGTGGAGTTGGCAATGTAAGATTATTAGTAGATAGAATTCAAAGCTCTAAAATCAAACATCACTACTACATTTGTTTAGATAACGATACCGCAGGTCAAGAAGCAGCTATATCCCTATCCTCCTATTTAGAGCAACTAAATATACCTTACACTTGTATCAATGTGTCTTATCCATACAAAGACATTAACGAATGCTTATATACCGATAGAAAATTATTAGAGGGCAGATTAAAAAATCTTAATAATTTCTTGTCTTATCAATTTGAGGATATTAACGAGAAATCTAAAGAATTTAATTTTATCAATAACTCTTTAGAACTTGATACCTTACCACTAAGCTCTGCTTTATATGGCTTTACCGCAGAGCCAAACATCTTAAAGAGTTTTGTTTCACAAATTATTAGAGCAAAGTCTTGCTCTATTATTTATGCTGCAACTAAAGGTCAGTGCAATAACTTATCTCAGCGCATTCTTAAAAACAGCTTACAGTTTAACGCTCAAGAATGGGGATTAGTAAAGTTTCTGAATGTTAAAGAGGATTTAGTAAAAACTGTCTTTGATAGCATTGATGCTCAGATTATAAGAGGCAATACTAACTTTGTGGTGATAGCAGATTTAAGCTCTTACACAGATGAACTTGCTTGCAAAGCACTTCACGAGATCTCCTCTAACCTAGGAGAATACTGCGTACCAATAATTGCCCTTTGCAATCGTAGTATTCAAAATCTAGCAGACTCTTTATGCTTGCAAAACATCAATATCAGCATTAACCCTCGTGGCGATTTTGAATGTTCAACTCAAGATAAAAACTTTACACCGATTTCCTTTGTGAAACCAAGACTAGTTTAATATGAGGTTGAATGACGCACAGCAGGAAGCTGTAGATTACATTTCAGGTCCTTGCCTAGTTCTAGCTGGAGCAGGATCTGGAAAGACTAGAGTTATTACCACCAAAATTGTAAGTTTGATTAAACAGCACATGTTTGATCCAGCTTCTATTTGTGCAGTTACTTTTACTAATAAAGCAGCTGCTGAGATGAAGGATCGTGTGAAAGCACAATTAGGTGGTGAGATTGCTTCAAAACTTTCTATCTCAACTTTCCACTCGCTTGGATTAAATATCCTTAAAGAGGAATATATTGCTTTAGGGTTAAATAAGAATTTTACCTTATTTGACCCATATGACAGCATTAAACTAATTAGAGATATTGTCAAAGATAAATACCCACAAATTCTCATTGATGCTTCAGAAAAACAAGTAATTGAGGATATTGCAGCAGATATTAGTAATTGGAAAACCAACTTACTAAGACCTGAGGATATTCAAAACAGAACTATCAGAGTTGAAATCTACGAAGCTTATCAGTCATATATTCATGCATGCAATGCTGCAGATTTTGAGGATTTAATCTTTCAGACCACCTTACTTTTAAGGGATAACAAAGAAGTAAGAGACAGATGGCAGAACAGGTTTAGATACATCTTAGTTGACGAGTATCAAGATACTAACGAGACTCAATATCAATTACTAAAATATTTAGCTGATAAACACAAGTGCTTTACGGTGGTGGGTGATGATGATCAGTCTATCTACGCTTGGCGTGGTGCAAGACCTGAGAATATTAAGATCTTAGCAAAAGAATATCCTCAATTAAAAGTTATTAAGCTAGAGCAGAATTACCGTTCAACAGGCAGAATTCTAAATTGTGCAAATAAGTTAATTGCCCATAACGAGCATATCTTTAACAAAACTTTATTCACTAAATCAGAGCTTGGTGAAAAAATTAAAGTAATGGAGCTTAGAACTCAAGTAGATGAAGCTGAGCGCGTTGTGCAATTACTCCTAAGCCATCAATTTAGAAATAGAACAGAGTGGAAAGATTACGCTGTTTTATATAGAAGTAATTCCCAATCAAGAATTCTTGAAAAAGCTTTTAGAGAGGCTAGAATTCCTTGCTTTATCTCTGGTGGTACTAGCTTTTTTGAACAAGCAGAAATCAAAGACATGCTAAGCTGGTGTCGAGTAATCTGCAATCCATATGACGATGTAGCCTTGCTTAGAGTTATCAATATACCAAGACGTGGTATTGGTCATGAAACTATCAACTTTTTGTTTAGTAATGCTAAAGCACTTGGAAAATCACTCTTTGAGTGCGCGCTCAATCCAAATATCACTAATCAATTGCAACCTAAGCAGAAAAAGTCAGTTTGCGAATTTATCTTATTAGTAACTAAGTTAAGACAGCACATTCTAAATCAATTTGACTTAGAGCTTGCCGAAAACCTATGTGAGCTTATAGGTTATAACTCTTATATCAAAGCAAATACTGATAGCAAAATTGCCACTGAAATTAAAATTAAGAATGTTAAAACACTAACCACCTGGATTAGTGATCTTATTGAAGGTAAACGTAGTGATAAAAAACATACCTTTATTGAAGCAGTGGATAAATTAGGTTTAAGAGAAATGATGGATCGTAAAGGAGATGAGCAAGAGACCGACGCTGTGCAAATGATGACCTTGCATGCTTCAAAAGGACTTGAATTTCCTTATGTGTACCTAGTCGGTATGGAGGAAGGAACTCTGCCTCATAAAAACTCTTTACCTACAGAAAAAGATCCTGACAATGACAATGTCGAAGAAGAACGTCGTTTAGCTTACGTAGGTATTACAAGAGCAAGACAAGAGCTTACCTTATTGCTTTCAAGAGAAGAGATGCAACGCAATGGAGTGCCAAAGGCAATCAATCCAAGTCGTTTCTTAAGAGAGTTACCTTCTGAGGATATTGAGTACTATCCACTTGGTACTAAAGTTAAAACTACTAGAGAGCAAAATATCTCAGATTTCGATGAAGCTTTAAGACAACTTGAAAAAATCTTATAGCAACTCTTTTGGTTTAACTTTTCTTTCTAGATCAAAAAAGCCTCTGCTTTATGGGCAGAGGCTTTTTAACAGTTTAATTACAACTATTAGTTGTTACCAACTGAAACTTCTTTCATGTCTGACATGTAAGCACGTAGCTTGCGACCTACAACCTCGATTGGGTGGTTGCGGATTGCATCGTTAACCTTGATTAACTCAACGTTATCAACGCAGTTGTCACCTGATAGAGTTTCACCGAATACGTCTAACTTCTGCTTTGCCATGAAGTCCTTTAATAGAGGAATTGCTGCATTAGCAAATAGGTAGTTACCGTACTCTGCAGTATCAGAAATAACTACGTTCATCTCGTATAAACGACGACGAGCGATAGTGTTAGCGATTAGAGGTAACTCGTGTAATGACTCATAGTATGCAGACTCTGGGTAGATACCAGACTTAGTCATAGTCTCGAATGCTAACTCAATACCACCCTTAGCGAAAGCAACTAGTAAAGTGCCCTTATCGAAGTATTCTTGCTCAGTGATCTTAGTATCGCAAGCTGGAGCATTCTCAAATGCAGACTTAGCGTAATTCTCTCTCCAGGTTAATAGGTTCTTATCACCGTTAGCCCAGTCTTCCATCATGATACGTGAGAACTCACCGCTCTCAATGTCATCCATGTGCTTTAAGTATAGATCTTTCATGATGGTCTTTAATTCTTCAGCTAAGTAGAAAGCCTTGATCTTAGCTGGGTTTGATAGTCTATCCATCATGTTGGTGATACCGCCTTGCTTTAGAGCCTCACAGATGGTTTCCCAACCATACTGTAATAACTTGCAAGCGTAAGCCTTATCAGCGCCTAATGCTACAGCGTGATCGTAGCATAGGATGGTAGCAGCCTGTAAAACACCACATAGAATGGTTTGCTCGCCCATTAAGTCAGACTTAACCTCAGCTACGAATGATGAACGTAAGCAACCTGCTCTGTGACCACCAGTACCAGCAGCCCAAGCCTTTGCATATGCCCAGCCTTCGCCGTTAGGATCGTTTTCTGGGTGAACGGCTAATAGAGTTGGAACACCGAAACCACGACGGTACTCTTCACGAACTTCAGTACCAGGTGACTTAGGAGCAACCATAACAACAGTAATGTCCTTACGAACTTGCATGCCTAACTCAATCATGTTGAAACCGTGTGAGTAACCCAAGCAAG
>JAEWPL010000150.1 GCA_023460615.1 Pseudomonadota bacterium
AAAAAGAATCCATCATCAAAATTTGAATAGAGTAAATACTGATACTCATCAGGTGAAAAGGTTAATTTACTTTTCTCATTATCCTTTATAGGACCTTGCTCTAAAGAACATTTATAAGCTTGTCCCTTTAAGATCACGCCAATAAAATTCTCATCAAAAATATAAGGTAAGGTTTTGGTTTCTACTAGGTGAGTAGCACCAAGCTTAGAGGCTATTAGTTTTAATTGAAAACGAGCATTGTCAAGTGATAAATTGCCATGACTTTGAATAGTATCTAAAAGAAGACAGGAGGATACTTCCTCCTGACTTGCGTTGATTATTTTTTCAGCGCTTTGTATTTCCTCTTTTGAATAGCATCCTTGTAAGAGCAAACTTACAAGCATTACAAGGATAATTCTACACATGATAGCTAATCTAGACCTGGGTAACGGTTATCTTTAGGATCTGGAGCGGTCTTAAAGCGACGGTGTAACCATAAGTATTGCTCTGGAGCCATACGAATGATTTTCTCTAGAGTTTGATTTACTCTAATAGTATCTGCAACCTGATCTTCAGTTGGAAAATTGTCTAAAGGCTTATCTACGTATAAGTGATATTTTGAGCCTTCACGAATTGTCCAAGCAGGTTGAACTAATGTATCTTTAATCTTAGCTAAAGTGTGAGTTGCAAACACTGTAGCTACATCTTTTACACCAAAAAATGGCACAAAGATAGATACCTTACGACCATAGTCTTGATCTGGAGCATACCAAATTGGTAATTTTCTCATTAAAGCTTTTATCATGCTCTTAGGATCTTTTCTGTCCACTAAAGCAAGATTCTTTCTAAGTCTGCCTTTAACTTGAGTGTACTCCCACACTGGGTGATCAGATGGTCTATAGACTCCAATACCAGGAGTA
Source organism: Pseudomonadota bacterium (assembly GCA_023460615.1). GTDB lineage: Bacteria > Pseudomonadota > Gammaproteobacteria > Enterobacterales > Succinivibrionaceae > Succinivibrio. The sequence continues at coordinate 900 of JAEWPL010000150.1, forward strand.
ATAAGCATAGCGTAAATTCTTGCCATTAACTCTAAAGTTACAAAGTGACAGGACAATACTAAAATTGGTTTACCCATCTTTGCTAAAGCAATTGCCTCATCAATTTGCTTTTGATCATACTTGATATGACGTTTTAATCTCCAATCTGGCCAAAACCAAGCAATGCCGGTTTCAAAAACAGCTTGACCTGAGTTTTGCTGAATAGCAATAGATAGCTTTCTGCGCTCATTCTCGTCAAGCTCAGGGAAAGCTAACTCAAGATTTCTTTTTAAAACGTATTTTCTAGCAGGGGAGATAGAGCCTAAAAGTCTGCCTATCTTTTTGCCAACAAACATTTGTACACTGTAAGGCAAAAAGGTTACTAAACAATAAAATACAAAAATTAAGCACCAACTTGCCCAAAAATGAGGAAGTAGCATCTTTTTAACAAATCTTGGTTTATCCACAAAGCCTTTACCCCAACCTGATTTTACGGTGGAGATACGCTTGTTTTGCTGATGCTCTTTTAGCTGTTCTGTGAAGGATTTGTGTAATGAGAATTTAGCCATATTACTTATTATCAAATTTAACAATATCCGACATTTTATTAAATTTTTGTGCTTTGTTTACATGCAAATTTTAAAAAGTCATCGAATAAGAAATTATTTTAACTTCTTAAGTTTCCAACTTTAAAAATTTAATCAAATACTGATTCTTAACGGCTCAGTAGCTCTTTAAAAACATGATCTTGATTAGGCACCTACGGTAAGCAAAAATGGTATAGGTTGCTAGAGGGTGTTTTAGGTAAATTTATTGATATAAATCAATAAGTTAACTTGATATTAAGCTCCATTTATGGTATAATAAACGTAGACAAATCAATAAGTTACACCAAAAACGGAGCATATAGAATGGTATCACAAAATAAGTACAATTCAATACTAAAAAATACATCTTTAGCACCATATGTAAAGCTTTTATCTCGAATGAGACTTGCAACCATTATCAACAGATGTGGTTTTAGAAGTTCCCACGATAAAGGTATTCTCTATAAATTGCAGCTTATCATCTTTAGTGCCTATGGTTTCAGAAGCATAAACCAGATGGTTAAATCTTTACTTAATGAATTTATAGCTACATCTAAGACTGCTTTATACAATGTAATGCAAAATTCTAATTACAATTGGAGAAAGCTATTAAGGGAGCTAGCTGTAAAAAACATCAATGAACTATGTGATTTAGATAAAAAGCATGAAAATCCAAAGGTAGTGATAGTTGATGACACCTCCAACTATAGAGACTGCTCTAAGAAAGTTGAAGGTTTAAGTTATTGTTTTGACCATACTGTTGGTAAGTCATACAAAGGCTTCACTAACGAAACTTTAATCTGGACTGATGGTGACACAGCTATTCCTGTAGATTTCTCTTTAGTTGGCTCATCTCGTCAATCTAAGCAAGTATGTCCTGTTAAAAACTCCATTGATAAAAGAACCACTGGCTACAAACGTAGACAAGAGCTTACTAAAAGCAAGGTTGATTGCTTAGATGCTATGGTAGAAAGAACTCTTAAAGCTCAGATTGAAGTGGACTACATCCTAATGGATTCCTGGTACACCAAATCACCTAACATTACCAATATGCTAGCTCGTGGAGTAAATGTCATCGGAATGGTTGCTGATAACATTCAATATTCACTTAAAGAAGGTCAAGTTAGAACCTTAGATAAAAAGGCTATGGTTGAACTTCTTAAAGATCGCCAAATCCATCCTGCTACACCTAATACCTTAGGCTCTATCATCTGTTACACAGATACTGGAACTAAGGTAAAGATTGTTGTTGTAAAACACAATTCTAAGAAGAATGAATATATTAGGATCTTATCAACAGACACTGAGCTTTCTGATGACAAAATCATTGCTCTTTACGCTAGACGTTGGCAAATTGAAGTAATGTACAAAAATGCCAAGCAGTACTTAGGTCTAGAGAAAAAATGTCAGGCTCGAGACTTTGATTCAATCATTGCTAACACTAGTATTGTATTCATTAGATACATGCTACTAGCTATGATGCAAAGATATGAAACTGATGTGAAAACCATGGGTGACTTAGCTGCTGGTGTTAAGGAAACCTTTAGAGCATTACCTTACGCTAACGCTATTGCATACATCAGTAATAGCTTCTTTAAAACCATTGAAGAAGTCATCAATGAAGGTTACATCGTTCCTGGTAAAGAAGAGCAAGTAAGGCTAATTGCATTAAACAATTTCCTTGATGCTATATCCTCCATGGGCACCTTTATCCATGAACTGTTCTCTAGAGTTGC
>JAEWPL010000151.1 GCA_023460615.1 Pseudomonadota bacterium
GAAGTTTCTCCTTAACAATACGCTCCATCTCATCCATTGCTTGACCTGTAGATACGCCAGGAGCTGCTGAACCTTGAATTTCTACAGCAGATAGACCGTTGAAACGCTCTAACTTAGGTGAACCATAAGTCCATTCTGTTGTTACGAAGGCACTGAAAGGAACCATGTTGCCAGTGTGGCTCTTTACGTACCACTTTGTGAGATCCTTTTCAGTCATACGATCTTCAGCACGACCCTGAACATAAACCTTCTTAACACGGTTTCTGTCCATAAAGTTATCAACGTAAGCAGAACCCCATGCTGCAGAGAAGGTGGAGTTAATGCTTGAAGGATCTAGTCCTAAGGACATAGCCTTTTCGTAGTCAATATTAAGTTTCAGCTGAGGTGTATCATCCATACCATTAGCACGAACCTGTGTTAATAGTGGGGATTGTGAAGCTTCTGCAATTAAAAGGTTACGAGCTTGAATTAGAGCTTCATGACCTTGAGAAGCTTGATCTACTAAGTAGAAGTCAAAGCCGTTTGCAGTACCTAATTCAGGAATAGCAGGAATGTTGAAAGCGAAAGCTAAACCATCACGAATACCACCAATCAAAGGCATATAAGCTCTTTGAGAGATTGCATCAGCATGTTGATCTGCTCTAGTTCTTAAAGACCAATCTTTAAGTCTAATAAAGCCCATACCAGCATTTTGACCTTGACCTGCAAAAGAGAAGCCAGCTACAAGCATAACACTCTCTACGTTCTCTTTTTCAGCCCCTAAGAAGTATTGCATTACTTGATTTAATACACCATCTGTCTTCTCTAATGTAGAGCCTGATGGTAAGGTTACCATGGTAAGTAACACACCTTGATCTTCAGATGGTAAGAATGATGATGGAATTCTTACAAAGCTGAATACTAAGGCTACGCAAATTGCTAGGTAATAAACTAAGTATCTGCCAATACGTTTTACAATAACTTTAACGTATTCTTGGTACTTAGTAGACATGAATGCGAATAACTTATTCCAAGCTGCAATCAGTTTTCTTATAGGAGAATATAGTAAGTCAAATTTGTCATTTAACTTATCAAATAGATTCTTTTTCTCTTTTTGCTTTGCGTTAGGCGGTAAAAGAATACTTGCGCAAAGAGCAGGGGTAAGAATAATAGCGATTACAACAGATAGCACCATTGCTGAAACAATAGTGATGGAGAATTGTCTATAAATAATACCTGTAGAACCACCAAAGAAAGCCATAGGAATGAACACAGCTGATAGCACTAGAGCGATACCAATAAGTGCACCTGTGATTTCATCCATGGATTTTACGGTAGCTTGCTTTGGAGTTAGATTTGGCTCCTCATGCAAAATACGCTCAACGTTTTCTACCACCACGATAGCATCGTCAACTAACAAACCAATTGCTAGCACTAAACCGAACATGGTTAAAGTGTTGATAGAGAATCCGCAAACCTGCATGATTGCGAAAGTACCTAATAACACAACAGGAACTGTGATGGAAGGAATTAAAGTTGCACGGAAGTTTTGTAAGAACAAGTACATGATGAACACAACTAATATGATAGCTTCAATCATGGTGTGGAACACTTCGTTGATAGAAACTTCAATGAACTTAGTAGTGTCGTAAGGATATTCTAACTCTACCCAATCAGGAAAGTAAGGTGATAGATCGTTAATTACCTGTTTAACTCTCTTAGCTGTATCTAGAGCGTTAGCACCTGAAGATAAGCGTACAGCAAGACCTGAAGCTGGGCGCCCGTTATACTTACCGTGAGCGTTGTAGTACTGAGCACCTAACTCAATATCAGCAACATCCTTTAAGTGAACTTTTGTACCATCAGGATTTACTTTCAATAAGATGTTTTCAAACTCAGCAACAGTTTCAAGTCTCTTTTGACCAGTAATGGTGTAAGCATACATCTGACCTTTAACTGCAGGAGTTCCACCTAAAGAACCGTAAGTAACCTGAGCATTTTGAGAGGTGATTGCACTTAGAATTTCACCAGCTGATAGCGCGTAGTTACTTAGTTTTTTAGGATCTAACCAAACACGCATAGCGTACTTAGCACCGAACACCTCTAAAGAACCTACACCACTTACACGAGCTAGAGGCTCTTTTAAGTTAGCTTCAAGGTAATCAGTAATATCTGTAGAATCGTGTTTGTCATCAGTTGCAACTAGGGAGGCAACTAACAAGAACGCATCAGTAGATTTAGATACGTCCACACCGTTTTGTTGCACAGTAGTTGGTAACTGTGACTGTGTTTGTTGCATCTTGTTCTGTACTTGAACCTGTGCAATATCTGCATTAGTTCCTGGTTCAAAGGTAATAACAATCTTTGAATTACCAAATGAATCAGAAGAAGAGCTCATGTACATGTAGCCATCAAGACCTGTCATGTTTTGCTCAATAATCTGTGTTACAGAACGTTCAACTGTTTGAGCATCAGCACCAGGATAACTTGATGAAATAGAAACTGAAGGTGGCGCAATAGTAGGATATTGCGATACTGGCAAGGTGTTCACAGAGAACAAACCTGCCAACATAATACAGATTGCTATAACCCACGCAAAAATTGGACGGTCGATAAAGAAACGAGCCATTTAGTTTATACCCTCTTTCTTACTTTGCAGCCTGAGCGTTATCTTTTGGCAAAATTGGTGTTACAGGCATGCCAGGTCTAATCTTTTGAATGTTGCTTGTAATTACTTTGTCGCCAACCTTTAGACCACTGCTTACTACGTATAAATTACCGTATTCAATGCTTAATTTGATATCGCGTCTTTCAACTAAGCCTTTGTCATTTACAACGTAAGCATAGGTAAGACCATTAGGCTCTCTTTGTGCACCATTAGCAATAACTACAGGAGCATTTGGAATAGTGCCTTGATTGATATCGCCACGTAGGAAGATACCTGGAAGAATGATATTGTCTGGGTTTGGAACGATTGCACGTAAGTTAACCATGCCAGTGCTTTCATCTACTGAAACTTCAGTAAACTCGATTTCACCTTGTTTGTCGTAAGCAGAACCATCAGAGAAATAGATATCTACTTTTGCCTTGCCTTCGTTTAGAAGTTTACCTTCAGTTAAACTCTTTCTTAAAGCAATATGATCTTCTGCGGTTTGACCAAGATCAACATAGATAGGATCAAGTTGTTGAATGGTAGTTAATGCATTAGCCTGACCTGCAGCTACTAAAGCACCTTCTGTTACAGTTGAACGGTTAATGGTGCCGGTAATAGGAGCATATACTTTAGTGTAACCTAAGTCGATATTGGCCTTTTTAAGATTTGCCTCAGCAGCTTGTACTGATGCTTTTGCATTTAGATAAGCAGCTTGTGCATCATCGTAGTCTTGCTTACTTACAGCTTTTTGATCTAAAAGATGACGATATCTTTCAGCTCTTAATTGGGTTGAGTGTAATGTTGCTTTAGCACTAGCTAAATTAGCCTCAGCACTTTTTACATTTGCTTCATATACAGAAGGATCGATTTGATAAAGCTGTTGACCTTGTTGAACTACAGAGCCTTCTTCAAACAGTCTCTTTTGGAGAATACCTGTAACCTGAGGTCTTACCTCTGCTTTGCGGGTAGGATTTGCTCTACCAGTTAAGTGAGAGATAACAGGAACGTTTTCTGTAGTAACTACATAAACGTCAACTGGTAATGCACCACCTTGCTGTTGAGGTTGATCACCACAACCTACAAGAGTTAGAGCTGCTAATACAGCACTTGGTAGCAAATATTTTTTTACATCAAACAACATTGTGATTTCCCTTCATTATCAGATGCAAGGATTATTAACTAAATTTAGTTACCTAAAATGCGGCTTTTACCGCTAATTTTTTGTTATACCCATCGGCAAAACAACATCTAGGTACAATTTGGCGTGAACTAGCTCAATTATACGATAGGTTTGTTAGCTTTTATATAGAAAAAAAGATTTTACCAACGAATAAAAATATAAGTATTAAACAAAATACAAAAAGCTGTATGTAGATAATATAAAAGCAGTTTTAACAATATTTTTGTTTAAAAAAAATAGAAATGTAGGTATACTAAATTTTCAACATACAAACCGTATGTATGTTTAGGAGAAAAAATTGCCAAAACGTACTTATGAAGATTCTTTAGTAACCAAACAAAATATCTTAAATAGCGCTAAAAGATTATTTTCAAGACGTGGTTATGAAAGGACTAGTTTATCTGATGTAGCTAAATACGCAGGCGTTACACGTGGAGCCATTTATTGGCATTTTTCAAGTAAAGAGGATTTGTTGTTAGGCTTATTAGATAAGTTAAATACAGATCTTTTCTCAAACAACATTGTTGATGAAGCAATGTCTCCTAATGAATTAGATCCTTTAGGAAAACTAAAAAAGTTTTTGTTAGTTTTAGTTCAAGAAGATGCTATTGAGTTCTTTAATTCTACATTCATGACTATGTTATTAACCATTATGAATGGAGGCTCTGGCAACGATGAGCTCAGGGAAAAAATTTACGCTCAGCGTAAACGTCATGTAATTAATCAAACTCAAATTATTAAGAATGCAATAAACAAAGGTCAGCTTCCAAAAAATTTAGAGGTAGAAGCTGCAGTTGAGCATTTAGAAATCTTTTTAATTGGTTATATTCACTCTTGCAGAGTAGACAAAGTGGAGCTTATCAAAAAGAATTTCTCTTATTACCTAGATTTAGAGTTTGAACTAATGAAAAAGCTAACTAAAGAAGCTTTAGTTTAACTTTTACTCGTGTTTAATCGACCCGTCTGTGTTTAATCCAACACAGGCTGCGTCAATTCCAAATTCTGCAACAGCTTTAGCTGTGGCAGGTAATGGTCTTGGTTTTCCATTTGCATCTACTGCTACATATACATAGTTAGCTTCGGTCACTAGATGTCTTTCAGCATGCTCATTTGTTTGGCTTTCAATTAACTTTTTGACCCAAATTTCTAGGTGAACCGTCATAGAGGTATGACCAATCCTAGTACAAGTTCCGTAGCAACAAACTACATCACCTACACTTACAGGTTTTAAAAAGGACATCCCATCTACAGCTGCAGTAACCACGCGGCCGTTTGCAATTTCTCTTGCTAAAATTGCACCTGAAATATCCATTTGAGACATGATCCAACCACCAAAGATGTCTCCTGCTGGATTTGTATCAGCTGGCATCGCCAATGTTCTTAAAAGCAAATTGCCAATAGGTGGATGTGTCCTATTTACATTGTTTTGAGTCATATTTATCTCGATAAAAAGAATTTAATCAATATCAGTGTATAATTCTACTACACTAAAACAAGAGAATAGTTTTTTATTATGCAACTGACACAAATCCAGTTTGATAGGCAACAAGAGCACTTAGCAAAAGTATCTAGAACCTTTGCCTTAACTATACCACTATTACCTACAGAACTAATCGATTACATTTCAAATGCGTATTTGTTATGTCGTATTGCAGATACTATTGAAGATGATCCAAAAGCTTTAGTAAAACAGAAGATTGCTTGGCTTAATAGTTTTGCAACCTTTTGTAAAAATGAATTTTCAGATGACATGCAATTATTGTCTTTGCATAAAACCGCCATAGAATTAGTTGAAAATTCAGCTAATCCTAGTGAGTATGACCTTATGCAAGACATGCTAGGTGTTATCTCAAGAACAAGATCTTTTCCAAAGAGAATTAAACAAATCTTAGCTAATGGAGTCTGCATCTTAAGTTTTGGCATGGCCAAATCCTTACAAGGTCATGAGATTAAGAATTTAGATGATGTCGATAGCTACTGTTATTATGTTGCGGGTATCGTAGGTGAAATTTTAGCTTTATTATTCTATGAACAAGATAAGACCATTGATAAGCAAAAGCTATTGAATTTATCTGTAAGTTTTGGTGAAGGATTGCAACTTACAAATATCTTAAAAGATAGGTATGAAGATAGCCTAAGAAATGTAAGCTTTTTACCTATTGAAAAAGATGATGCTAAAGCTTCTCTTGAATATATTGAAATTTGCCAAGGTCATCTTCAGGATGCGATAAATTTTATCACTAGCGTTCCTCGAAAAAATACAGGCATTAGAATTTTCTGCTTATTAAATGTCTTAATGGCAACCGCAACCTTAAAGCGTATCAAGTCTGTTGATATATGCGGTTTGCAGAAGGTAAAAATTTCCAGAAACCAAGTAAAGTTTTTATATATTTGGTCAAAATTGATAGCTAAAAGTAATTTATTAGTTAAGTTAACCTTTAACTTAATAGGCTTAGGTGTAAAAAAAATCAAAAGAGATCCAGTAGAATTAAGAAATAAAGTTTCCTGCTGGGAATTAAAATAAGGAATAAAAATGTTAAAGAATTTTATTAAAGTAGTTTTAGTCTCTGTTGCTGTTTTAAGTTCATTTAGTGCTATGAGTAAAGACTACGTTGAAGGAAAAGACTATAAAGTAGTTTCTCAAAATAAAACTGTAGAGCCTGAAGTAAGAGAGTTTTTCTCCTTTTTCTGTACTCATTGTTTTTCTATGGATGAAGCTTTTCAGAAGTTAGCTAAAAGTCTTGAAGGTAAAGCTAAATATGTTTTAAACCCTGTAGGTATCATAGGTGGAGATGTTGGTGTTGAAACCCAAAAAGCTTATGCAGTTGGTTTAAATAAAGGTATAGCTCAAGAAGTTAAAGCCGAGCTATTTAAGAGAATTCATGTTTTAAATGAAAAAGTATCAGATCATGAGTTTTTTGTAGATGTATTTAATAGCTTAGGCATTCCTACAGAAGCTTATGAGCAGGATTATTCCTCCTTCGTTACTCAAGCTAAAGTTGCTGAGTATGACCGTTATATGGATGAGTACAAAATTGAAGCTGTACCTGAAATTGTAGTTAATGGTAAGTACTTAGTAATTACCGACAATATCGAAAACGAAGCAGAATACGAGCAAGTAGTAAATTACTTACTAACTTTAAAATAGCACATCAAATAAAAAGGAGAGTCTTTGCTCTCCTTTACCATTCTATCCTTATCTAATTACTTATTCTTGTAATCTTCGTGTAACTTATCTAGTAGATGATCTTTTTGTTCCCATAGATCTCTAATGTACATAGTAAAGTCATGCTTAAATTGTTTGTCTTCTAGATAATTACCTTTTGGCATTTGATCTTTAGATAAGATTTCAATATTGGCATATACATCTTTTATTCTGCCAAACATCATGTCAATAAAAGGCTTACCATGGCTGTCTGGATAGTAGAAAGTAGTATTAAAGATATACTCCACCTCATTACCAATTTCACTTAAAGCAACTCCTAAGGATGCCGCTTTTGGTGGTAAAAGATTGCTATATGGAGACTTTGATAGCTTTGCTTTTTGAGGTGTATATCTTGAGCCTTCCACAAAGTTAATTAAAGTTGCAGGGAATTGTACTAATCTCTTGCAAGCAGCCTTTGTTGTTTGAATATCTTTATTTCTTAATTTCGGATTCTTTAAAAGCTTATCTTTTGGATATCTGCGCAAAAAAGGCATACCTAAAGCATAGCAAGCAAGACCTGCAAAAGGAATATAGATTAGGGAGTGCTTCATAAAGAACTTAGTGGTTGGAATATTACCTTTATATACACAACCAATAAATAGAATATCTAGCCAGCTGATGTGATTACAAATTACGATGCAGGATTTTTTAGTAGTAGGAATGCTATCACCTGTAATATGCCAGTGGATCTTATTTGTAAGAGCAATAATGCAACGATTATTGAAGACCCAATTTTTGTATAGGTAGTAGTTAGTTTTTTCTACAATCCAAGTAACAAAGTGGAATGGAAGTAAGAACTTTATAATACCTAAGATCATCATAGGTGTGGCTATGATAATAACGTTGATAGCAATTAACAAACTGTTAATAATTAGTAGTATTGGACTCGGTAAAAAAGATAACATCTGTATTTATGTCCTTATTAAGTACAAGAATAATGGTGTATTGTAGCAAGAAAATGCCATAAAGTGATATTTTTGCAAAAATTAGAATATATTTATTACTGTGTTCCGTTTTTTGATATATAATCAATATCACTTAGTTAAGAGTTTAATTTTTTTTATAACAGTGTAATTAAGCCTATAATGGTATTTATAAACATTATTTAAAGGCTTTATTACCAAAAGAGGATATTCAAAATGAAGTCAGACACTACCAAGTACATTTGGTTCAACGGTAAGATGGTTCCATGGGCAGATGCAAAGGTTCACGTAACAGCTCACGCTTTACACTATGGTTCAGCTGTGTTTGAGGGTATCCGTGCTTATGCAACTAAGAAAGGTCCACAAATTTTCCGTTTACAAGAGCACATCGACCGTTTATTTAATTCAGCAAAGATTTATCGTTTCCCTGTAGCTCAAACTAAAGAAGAAATCATGGATGCTTGTAAGAGAGTTATCTATGAAAACGATCTAGAGTTTGGTTATATCCGTCCATTGATTTTCATGGGTGAAGTAGGTCTAGGTGTTAAGTTCCAAAAGGGTGTAAATGCTGATGCTATGGTATGCGCTCTACCTTGGGGTGCTTACTTAGGTGAGGAAGGCTTAAAGAAGGGTATTAAGGTTTGCGTTTCATCATGGAGACGTTTAGCACCTGATACTATTCCAACTGAAGCAAAGGCTGCAGGTAACTATCTATCATCAATCTTGATTGCAAATGAGTGCACTAACAATGGTTACACTGAAGCAATTGCTCTTGATGTAAATGGTTATATTTCAGAAGGTTCAGGTGAGAACGTATTCTTCGTAAAAGATGGTGTTCTATATACTTCACCTAATACATCAGGTCTATTACCAGGTATTACCCGTGATGCTGTAACTAAGGTTGCTCGTGATCTTGGCTACGAAGTTCGTCAACAACCAATCCCACGTGAGATGGTTTACCTAGCAGACGAAATGTTCTTCACAGGTACTGCTGCTGAAATCACACCTATCGCATCTGTTGTTGGTATTGATGTTGGCTGTGGTTACAGAGGTCCTGTAACTGAGAAGTTACAACAAGCTTTCTTCGCAATCGTTCGTGGTGAAGTTGAAGATAAGTATGGTTGGTTAACTCCAGTTAAATAATAGTTAATCTCTAATAAATACCCACTCAAGGTGGGTATTTTCTTACATAAAAAATTACCAACAGCGCAAAAAAAATCAAACTACCTTTGCTTTTTTCAATTAACAGGAAAGTACAAATGTCAAATAACTATCGTTCAAAAGTTACCTATGAAGGAAAGATCATGGCAGGTGCTCGTGCACTATGGAAAGCCACTGGTGTAAAAGATAGCGATTTTGGTAAGCCAATTATTGCAGTTGCAAACTCCTTTACTCAGTTTGTACCAGGTCATGTACACTTACACGAAATAGGTCAATTAGTTGTACAAGAAATTGAAAAAGCAGGTGGTATTGCTAAAGAATTTAATACTATTGCAGTTGATGATGGTATTGCTATGGGTCACACTGGTATGCTTTATTCCTTACCAAGTCGTGACATCATTGCAGACTCAGTGGAGTACATGGTAAATGCACATAAAGCTGATGCTTTAGTTTGTATTTCCAACTGCGATAAAGTAACTCCAGGTATGTTAATGGCTGCAATGCGCTTGAACATTCCTGTAATCTTTGTTTCTGGCGGTCCTATGGAAGCAGGACGCCTACAAGGCTGTGATCACAAGGTAGACCTAATTGATGCCATGATTGTTTCAGCTGAGCCAAATGTAACAGACGAAGAAGTAAGAGCAGTTGAGTCAGCAGCTTGTCCAACTTGCGGTTCTTGCTCTGGTATGTTTACTGCAAACTCAATGAACAGTTTAACTGAAGCATTAGGTTTATCACTTCCTGGTAATGGTTCATTAGTTGCAACTCATGCCTTTAGAAAGGAATTATTTGTAAAAGCTGCTCACCGTATTGTAGAAATGGCAAAAGCTTATTATGAGAACGGTGATAAGTCAGTATTACCTCGTTCAATTGCAACCAAAGACACCTTTGAAAATGCTATGTCTTTAGATATTGCAATGGGCGGTTCTACAAATACTGTATTGCACTTATTAGCAGTAGCTCAAGAAGCTGGCGTTGATTTTACAATGTCTGATATCGATAGATTATCAAGACATGTACCTCATATTTGTAAGATGTCTCCATCAACCCATCAATGGCATATGGAAGATCTTCATAATGCTGGTGGCATTATGAACATCATGGCTCAACTAAAGAAGAAAGGGCTAATTCACGAGCAATCAAAGACTGTGCTTGGAATGACTATTGGTGAGCAAATCGATAAGTACGATTTAGAGAAGACACAAGATCCTGACATCAAGCGTTTCTACAGTGCTTGTGCAGGTGGCAAGTACAACATCAAAGCTTTCTCTCAATCTAACACCACTGATAAATTAGATACAGATAGAGTAAATGGTTGTATCCATGATTTAGATCATGCTTATTCAACTGATGGTGGTTTAGCTGTATTGTACGGTAATCTAGCTATCAACGGTTGTATTGTAAAGACCGCTGGTGTTGATTCCTCAATCCTAAAATTTGTAGGTCCAGCTCGTATCTTTGAAAGCCAAGAAGCCGGTGTTGAAGGTATTTTAGGTGGTAAGGTTAAAGCTGGTGACGTTGTAATCATTCGTTACGAAGGTCCACGTGGTGGTCCTGGTATGCAAGAGATGTTATACCCAACCTCTTACATTAAGTCTGTAGGTTTAGGTAAAGAGTGTGCTCTTGTTACCGATGGTCGTTTCTCAGGTGGTTCATCAGGTCTATCTATTGGTCACGTATCACCAGAAGCTGCTAACGGCGGTAATATTGGTCTATTACAAGAGAACGATATCATTAAGATTGATATTCCTAACAGAACTATTGAAATGGCTGTAAGCGATGAAGAGTTAGCTCAAAGACGTAAAGCTATGGAAGCAAAGGGTAAGGATGCATGGCAGCCTGTAAACCGTGATAGAGAAGTTTCCTTTGCTCTAAAAGCCTTTGGTAAATTAGCTTCAAGTGCTGACAAGGGTGGCGTAAGAGATCGTAGCAAGTTAGAAGGACTATAAAATGGCAGAAAAACTTTTAGATTCTCAAGGTTACCTAAAAAAGATCCTTTTAGCTAGAATCTATGATTTAGTTAAGGTTACTCCTTTACAAAAATTAGAAAATTTATCATCAAGACTTGGTGTAAACGTCCTATTAAAAAGAGAAGATTATCAAAAGATCCACTCATTTAAGTTACGTGGCGCTTACCACAAGATTAAGAATTTAGATGAGAATCAGTTAAAGGCTGGTATTGTAACTGCATCCGCTGGTAACCATGCTCAAGGTGTAGCTTTATCCGCTAAGAAGCTCGGTATTAAAGCTGTAATCGTAATGCCAACTACTACTCCAGATCTTAAGATTGATGCTGTAAGAAATTATGGAGCTGAAGTTGTACTATATGGTGATAGTTTTAACGAATCTTACGATTATGCTCAGCAATTGTCTAAGAAGAAGGGATTAACCATGATCCCACCTTACGACGATCAAGACGTAATTGCAGGTCAAGGTACCATTGCTCACGAGTTAATTGGTCAATGCGATAGCATTGACACTATCTTTGTGCAAATTGGTGGCGGTGGCTTAGCTGCTGGTATCGCTGTATACATCAAATCTATTTTGCCTCATATCAAGGTAGTAGGAGTTGAGTCTGAAGGCAGTGCTTGTATGAAAGCCGCTTTAAAGGCTGGTAAACCTGTTGATATTGGTTATGTATCTCACTTTGCTGATGGTGTTGCTGTAAGCAAAGCCGGTACTGAAACCTTCAGAGTATTGAGTAAATACTTAGACGATATCGTAACTTGCTCAAACGATGAAATCTGCGCTGCTATGAAAGATATCTTTGATGATACTCGTGCTATTGCAGAGCCAAGTGGTGCTTTATCTCTTGCTGGTTTAAAGAAATATGTAAGAGAAAACAACATCAAGTCAGGTAACCACATCGCAATCTTGTCTGGTGCAAATGTTAAGTTCCATACTTTAAGAATGGTAGCTGAGCGTTGCGATGTAGGTGAGATGGCAGAAGGTATCTTATCTGTTGAGATCCCTGAAAAGAGTGGTTCTTTCTTAGATTTTACTAAGTCTATCGGTGATAGAGTGGTAACTGAGTTTAGTTATAGATACAACAATACTGATAGAGCAAGGATCTTTACTTCTGTTGAATTAACTGAAGGCAGAAAAGAGCTCAATGAGATTTGTAAGTCCTTAAAGAAAAATGGCTATCTTGTAACTGATTTGACAGATGATGCTTTAGCAAAAGATCATTTACGTTACATGGTAGGTGGACATCCAACCACTAAGCTAAATGAGAGATTATTCTTATTTGAGTTCCCTGCAACTGCTAATGCTTTAATTAAATTCCTAGAAACTTTAGGCAATGCTTACAACATTACCTTATTCCACTTTAGAATCACAGGCTTAGAGTTCTGCTCTGTACTATGTGGTCTAGATGTAACTGGTAAGGAAGATAAAGTTAACGACTTTGTTAAGGCAATTGGTTACCCTGTAGAGGAAGTAACCTCAAATACTGCTTATCAGCAATTAGTTAAGTAATGAAAAAAGTTCTCTTAACTTCACTTGTCTGTCTATCATTAAGTGCTTATGCACTTGATGATAGCTCGTATTCAGAATTTGTAACGGATAAATCTGTAAGTTATGAAAGCGAAGACGGCACAGCTAGAGCTGAATTAACCTTACTAGATCCTATTGCTAATATCCCAACAACTAAGAAATTTGCTGAATATGTAATGGATTCTTATCAAGGTTGGGACTTAAAGCCACTTGTAGATGTAAGGGGATTTTCCTTTAAGTTCGTGGATAATGGACCTTGCGCTGGATTAGTTACTTATTTTGATGGCAGATCTTACTTACTGTTTAAAAGTTGTGGGATCACCAATGAAACTGAACTTAAAAACTTATTTGAAAGAGCAAATAAGAAATTAAAGTTAACGGAGAACTTAAAAGTTCAGTCAAAACCAAATCTTTACTAACAAAAAAGCGTGCTCAAAGCACGCTTTCTACTATCAATTCTTTAAGCTTAACGCCTTAATGTCATTGTACAAAGCATTAGCCTTTGAATAGTATTCTGTAGCCTCAGCATATTGCTGTAAGGTAGTTAAAATCACACCTATTCTCAAACATACTTGAGGATCTATCTCAATGGATAGGGCTTGCTTGTAGTCAGCTAAAGCATCTTGAAGAAGTCCAGACTTGTACTCTAAGTTTGCCATTGCCTTAAGTAAAGGTAGGTTTACTTGGGTAGTGATAATATTTTTATTAGCGTATTTTTTTAGGGCAATAAGAACATCAGGAATTGCAATTTCCCAATTGGAAATAGAATTTAAGAAGGCAGGATCTAAATTGTCCTTTAACAGATCTAAAGAAAGCTCACGAGCGCGATTTACATTACCAAATTTTAAGAACTCAAAAATAAATGCACCTAAGATCTTAGTCTGTTTTCTGTCAGCTTTTGATAGTTTCTTAAATACTTGCTCAACGTCATCTACAGATTTTGCTTCACGCAACTTGTTTTCCACGTAAGCTAGGAAGTACTTTTGATTTTGCTCTGGGGTTACGACACCAAATTTTAGTAATTCTTTTGAAATGGAAACTACTTTTTCATAGTCGTGATTCATTAAATAGCAATCTAGATATAGCTTATAGACACTTTTGTTTTTAATTGATCCATTTGTGCCATCTAGGTATTCTAGAGCAACTTTTGAGTTACCTATATTGTAATTAAGCCTTGCACGGATAACATCAGCTGCAAGCTTTGCCTGTTTGCTTCTAGATTGAGCTTCATCTAAAGCTTGTCTAGTGTAGTCATAAAGTCCGATGTTAAAAGCCGATTGAGCTGCAATTAACAAGGATCTCTCAGACATGTTTTTAAGGTTGCTCGTATGCTTTAATAAGCCTAAAGCTACTTCATATTCGCCTTGCTCAAAGTTGATGATAGCTTGATCTTCTAGAGTAAGTTTCTTCTTTTTAGCGCGAATTTTAAAAGCATTGATTGTGCCTTTTGGCATAGCAATTATTTTTCTGCTAACAGAGCAAATTAAAGTAATTACAATGACGCTACATACATAGAGCACGATAGCAGTTGTAAGTGATAACTCGATAATAGTCGAGTTAGTGGCAATGTGTACAAAACCTTGAGAGTCTGCAAGCATTGGTCCTAAAATGATGGCAAGACAAATGCTAAATACAAATAACAGTAGCTTAATCATTTTGAGTTCCATCCTTCTTTGACTTAGCTTGTTTGTGAGCTGAATATAGATGGAAATACTCAGTAGCTAACTTATTAAAGGCTGTAAAACTCTTAAGCTCATTTGGTTTTTGAACGGTTATAACAGTGTTAGCTAACTCGTCTAAAGCCTCAAGATTGTTTTTGCAAATTTCATTATTTACATCAAAGTAAGCTTTGATATGAGTAGAAATTTGAGCAATGTTATTGTTGAAACTATCTTGATCTTTGTTGTTTAGAGCAACTTTTGCTAGTAGTAATTCAGTCTTTAAATTCTTTAAGAGAATATTAGTTTGAGCTGGTGATAAAAATTCATTTACTACAGTATCGTTTCTTCTGCGAACTTCAATAAAGCGTGAGGAGAAAGTCTTTATGGACTTCCAAAGATTCTCTCTCCAATTTTGAATGCTACTGTCTTTGTTTTCCTCTTTCTTGAAAAGCATACCATGAGCTTTTTCATCTAAGAACTCATTTAAAGGCATGTTATCGATATTGTTGTAGATACTATCTAACTTAAAATTTGAACCACGAACATCTACGTAAGGTACATTTTTTAGTGCTAAAAGATCTTCGATAATTTTTTCTCTAATTAAGGTGATCTTTGGATCATCAACTTTAACTAACAATAAATCAGCTTGGTTTAAGTTAACTATTGCAGCATGAATGTTGTCAGTAAAGGAGAGAATATTTTGAGCATTAGATACTAGGAAGAAGCTTTGAGCAATTAACCAATCGTTAGGATTTCTAGCTTCATAATTGTTTAATCTAATGTTGATTTTTGCTGCCTCATCTAAGGATTTTTCCACCCTCTTAGTAAGTTCTTCTGCAGAATTCTTAAGTAAATTGTTTTGAGATTTAAGATCGGCATTAGAAGCAAAAAGATTATCAATGCGAGAATCTTTTTCTTTTACTTCTTCAAATACCTTATCTACATGTCTTTGG
>JAEWPL010000152.1 GCA_023460615.1 Pseudomonadota bacterium
CAGCTGAACCTGGCTGACATACTGCAACTCTGTATAGGTTACGAGATGCTAAGAATAAGTTCTCTTCGAAAGCATCAGTAACAATTAGAACCTGCTTTAGACCTAAATCCTTTAGCTTTGCAACTAATGACTTAGTCTTGTGATCTTCAACTTTGAAGTCATCAACATCAACTAAACGGTCCTGACGAACTAACTCAGATAAGATGCTGCTCATAGCAACACGATACATCTTACGATTTACTTTCTGAGTCCAATCTTGTGGTTTTGCAGCGAAAATGGTACCACCAGCACGCCATAATGGTGAGCGTGATGAACCAGCGCGTGCGCGACCTGTGCCCTTCTGACGGAAAGGCTTCTTACCGCCGCCTGATACCTCAGAACGGGTCTTCTGAGCTTTAGTACCGGCGCGTGCAGTGCTTAGGTATGAAACAACTACCTGGTGCACTAATGGCTCATTAAACTCACGGCCGAAGGTGTTCTCTGACACTTCAAGCTGCTTGTCTGCGCCAACTAACTTTAATTCCATGATCCTATTACCTCGGGTTAAGCTTTAAGACTTGGTCTTACAATTACATCCCCGTTATTAGCACCTGGAACAGCGCCCTTTACGAGTAGTAAGTTGCGTTCTGCGTCAATGCGAACTAAGTCTAGGCTCAATACTGTAACCTTCTCAGAACCCATATGACCAACCATCTTCTTGCCCTTAAATACTCTACCAGGGGTCTGATTTTGACCTGTAGAACCTGGGACACGATGTGAACGTGAGTTACCGTGGGTATAATCTTGATGTAAGAAGTGGTAACGCTTGATAGTACCTGCAGTACCTTTACCTTTTGACTGACCAGTAACATCTACTTTCTTAACATCTTGGAATGCGTCCACTTTGATCTCATCACCAACTTTGTAAGAAGCTAGCTCTGACTCATCTAAACGGAACTCCCATAAGCCACGGCCTGCTTGTACGCCGGACTTAGCGAAATGACCAATTTCAGCTTTGGTCATACGACTTGCTTTGCGGTCGCCAGTTGTAACCTGAATAGCGGTGTAACCATCACTTTCTTGGTTCTTAATCTGGGTTACGCGATTTGCTTCTACCTGGATGACTGTTACAGGAACAGATTTGCCGTTCTCGTTGAAAACACGGGTCATACCAAGTTTGCGGCCGATTAAACCGATTGACATTGCATTATTCCCCTATCGTTAGCGAAGGCTGATCTGAACATCCACACCAGCTGCAAGATCTAAACGCATTAAAGCATCTACAGTCTTCTCAGTTGGCTCCACGATGTCTACTAAACGCTTGTGAGTACGGATTTCGTATTGATCACGAGCATCTTTGTTTACGTGTGGTGAAATAAGGATGGTGTAACGCTCCTTACGTGTAGGGAGCGGGATCGGACCACGAACTTGTGCGCCAGTGCGCTTTGCGGTCTCAACGATTTCAGCTGTTGAATGATCAATCAATCTGTGGTCGTATGCCTTAAGACGGATCCTAATTCTTTGATTCTGCATTGCAGACTCCATAAATAAAAAGAACATGCAAACACTCGCCTTCTTAACCCTTAATTTTAAAAATTAATTTGTAAGAGGAAGTGTTACTATTACCAATTTCTCCCAAAATTAGGGAGAGTCTCTTCAGCCGCATCATAATGAAGTAGGGCTGGATTTCAAAAACTTACACTTAGGGTAAGCTCTGAAAGTCACATAATTTTACACTATTTTAATTTAAGTGCAACAATTTTTTTTTAATTTTTTTCTTCACTAAACTCATTTATATGCTTTTTGCCGTACATAGTAAGGGTAGAAGCTTTATCTAATCTATACTCTTTAGAACTTAGGTTTAAAGACTCTTCAAAACTAGGTACACCGTCTATTCTCATGAGACTTACCATCAAATCAAAAATTAAGTCATTTGAAAAATACTTATGCTCATTAGACTTTAAGTTCTCAAAAAGATTTAAATGATTTTTAAGGTAGCTATCTGATAGGTACACAAATAAAGGAACCTTAAGCATTTGATAAGTTACATTTACAGGATCATGACCACCTACTACATGAGGCTCTTCTCCATGATCTGAAAAATACACTAATGCTTTAAAGGCAGGATTTTGTTTTGCCTTGTTATAGATCTCATCTACTACATAGTCAGTGTATAAAATAGAATTGTCGTAGCTTGCGACAACCTCATCCGTACCTGTAAATTGTCTAAACTCTTTAGGTACTCTCTTTTCATACTTTTGATGGCTTCCCATCAAGTGAACGATTATCAAGGTGTTTTTATTAGGATCTACTTTTGGTAAACGGTTTACTAATTCCTCATCAAAGAACACACCTTCCATCTTAGCAGAGCCATTAGTCCAAATTTCATGATTAGCTGTAGACGAAATTACAGTAATTGGAGTTTCATACATGCCATACTTTCTTTGGTTTGATAACCAATATGTATCAAAACCAACAGCTCTTGCAATCTCGATTAAAGAGAATGCATCTGAGACTTCTACTTGATTATATTGATTAGCATTAGTTAAAGCATAAGACAAGGCTTGGACTGTTTGTGGCCAAGAGGAGAACACATTGTTGAATAAAAGATGGTTTGGATCTTTTAATCTTTCCACAAGTTTAGGAGTAGTTGCATTCTTATAACCATAGGCTTGTATATGCGAGGCTGATTGAGACTCACCTACAACTAATACAAATAAATTACCATCTTTATCAACATCAGGATTTAACTTTAAAGAAGTAAGAGACGAGAGCTTTTGTAGACGAGAGGCTTTTTGTTGCTTATACAAGGCAAAATTATCTAATTGCCTTGAGGTTACTTTAACTACTGCAAAAGGCAAGTAATCAATTCTAGGTATAGCTAAAAAGATGCTACCAATTAAAATTATCGCAATTGAAAAAGAGGTAGTAACTTTAGCTTTAGGATCACAGGTTAAATTCTCATAAGCCTTACAATTTATATAGATAACTGCAATTAAAAATAGTAAAGCTAAAAGCCACTTATAATTAACATTACTTACAAAAAACTCAGCGCCTTCTGCTCCATTAGTTTGCGCTAAAGCAATGATGATATCTGAGGAAATAAGTGAATTAGTTGCAATCAAATAGCAAAGTAGCAATAAAGGTAAGAATAAAGT
>JAEWPL010000153.1 GCA_023460615.1 Pseudomonadota bacterium
TAAATTACTGCTATTCCCTTTATAACAAGCAAGCTAACAAAGTGATTTTTAACTTATTAGATAGCCATGATATTGATAGGTTATTAACTAGATCTAAAAGCTATGATAAGTTTTTACAACAATTAGCTGTGCTCTTTACTATGCCAGGATCCCCTTGTATCTACTACGGTACAGAGTTAGGTCTTGAAGGAGAGAATGATCCTTACAATCGACTACCTATGCCATGGGATAAATTAAATTCCCCTGAAGCTTTAAAGACATATCAAGCGGTAAAAGCCTTGATTGCTTTAAGAAAAGAGCAAGCATCTTTACTAGGTACAGCTATTGAATGGCATGTAAATTCACAAGATAGAACTATTTGGTATACAAGAACCGGTGATGGCGATAAAGCTCCTATAACTGTTGTAATTAACGCTAACGCAGAGGCAATTAAACTTGAACAACCAATAGCTCAAATCTTATATAGCTACAAATATCAAGCTTCTACTTTAGAAGCTGGTGGCTTTATAATTTATCGTTAAACAAAAATGGAGGAGTTATCTCCTCCATTTGTCCTACCTTTATAAAACTTTTCTTTAAGTTTATTAAGCTTACGAGTTATAAAAATTTAAGTAAATTCAAACAATTAACATTTAATGTTAAGTAATTTACCTAAACTTAACATTTGTCCTAAAACAATTTAACACACCTTTTATATCTTAAAAACGTCGCTAAAAACGGAGATATAAAATGAAATTTAAAAAGACTTTTTTAACAGCAGTTTGCGCTTGTGCAATGGGTTTTTCTTCAATGGCTAATGCTGGCTCAGTAATTACCGATGGCTCTACCTCAATGGAAAAAGTTATGGGTATCCTAATTGAGTCTTTTGAAGGTAATGGCATTGATGTTACATACAATCCAACAGGTTCAGGTTCAGGTATTACTGCTGTATTAGAAGGCAGAGCTGATATCGGTTTATCATCTCGTGCTTTAAAAGCTCAAGAGCAAGAAAAATTAGTTGGTACAGATCTAGCTTACGATGCAATCGTAGTTGTTGTAAACAAGAACAATGCTTTAGCAAATATTACAACTGATCAAGTTAAAGATTTATACACTGGCAAGATCACTAATTGGAAAGAATTAGGTGGCGCTGATGCACCTGTTGTTCTAATTGGTCGTGAAGCAGGTTCAGGTACCCGTGATGGCTTTGAGTCTGTAACTGATACTAAGAATGCTTGCAAATATCGTCAAGAGTTAACCTCAACAGGTGATGTAATCACTACTGTAGGTCAGAATGAGAACGCTGTAGGTTATGCTTCTTTATCAGCTGTAAACGATACTGTTAAGGTATTAACTTTCAACGGTGTTGAGGCTTCAGAGGCAACCGTACTTGATAAGTCTTACAAGTTACAACGTCCTTTCGTATTTGTAACTCCTAAGGATAAGGCTCTATCAAAGGATGCTCAAACCTTCTTAGACTACTCTTTATCAGATGAGGCAAAGCCTTTCATTGTTAAAGCTGGTGTAGTTCCTGCTAAGAACTAAGAGATTTAAATTCTAGGAAAAAGTAGGAGCTTGCTCCTACTTGTTTTATCGATTATGCAATTAAAATCCCATCAAGAATGTACAGATAAAATAGCTACTGTAGTTTTTACAGTACTAGGTTATTTGAATATTGTCTTTGTTGCCGTTATTTGCTTGTATCTTGTGATATCAGGTATTCCTGCAATTGGACAAATTGGTTTTGTAGATTTCATTTTTGGTACTCAGTGGGCATCTACTGCAAGTGAACCAAAATTTGGAATCATGCCTTTTATCTTAACTTCCGTATACGGTACTTTTGGAGCCATTTTATTAGGTCTTCCAATCGGCTTTTTTACCTCAGTATATTTAGCAAAATTTGCACCTTTAAAAATCAAACAATTTGTCGAATCTACAGTGGATCTTTTAGCTGGTATCCCATCTGTAGTATTTGGTTTTATCGGTATGTTAGTGTTAGTACCAGGTATTCAATACTTCTTTAGTGTTCCAGACGGCTCCTCCTTATTAGCTGCAATTTTAGTATTGTCCATCATGATTTTACCTTCCATTATCAAGGTATCTATAGGTGCAATTGAAGCTGTTCCTGAAGAATATGAATTAGGCTCTTTAGCTTTAGGAGCTAACAAAGTAGAAACAGTTTACAAGGTAATGGTTCCTGCAGCTCGTCGCGGTATCGGTGTTGCTGTAGTTTTAGGTGTAGGTAGAGCAATTGGTGAAGCTATGGCGGTAATGATGGTTGCCGGTAACGTAGCTAATATGCCAGATCTTTTCGAGTCAGTTCGTTTCTTAACTACCGCCGTAGCTTCAGAAATGTCTTATTCAGCAGGTCTACAAAGACAAGCTTTGTTCTCCATTGCTTTAGTGCTATTTGTCTTCATCATGATCATCAATGCACTATTAAATTTGGTGCTAAAAGAAAGAAAAGGCAAGAAGTAAATGAATAACGAATTAAAAAGACGAATCTACACTAGGATAATGTTGTTTTTAGCTTACCTTGCCACAGTGATGACTGTGTTTGTGGTAGGTTTTATTATCGTTTATGTGTTTGTTCGCGCAATCCCACATTTTTCTTGGCAATTACTAACCTCCAAACCAAGTTACATCAATGAAACGATAGGTGTATTGCCAGATATTTTAAATACCATTTATATCGTCATTGCAACTTTGTGTTTTGTCCTTCCTTTAGGTGTAGGTGCAGCCATTTACTTGTCTGAGTATGCAAAGAACCTCAAGGTGAAAAGAGTCATTGAGTATGCAATTGAAAGTTTAGCTGGTATTCCATCCATTATTTATGGTTTGGTGGGTATGTTAATTTTCTGTCAGTACTTTGGTTTAAAAACCTCACTACTTGCAGGTGCTTTAACTTTAACCATTATGAATTTGCCAACCATTATCAGAACTACTCAGGAAAGTTTAGATTCTGTACCACCTTCATATAGAGAAGGCTCTTTTGGTTTAGGTGCTAATAAATGGTATGCCATCAGAACTGTAGTATTGCCATGCTGTATCGACGGTATTGTGACTGGTTGTATTTTAGCTATCGGCAGAATGTTAGGTGAATCTGCAGCTTTGTTATTTACCGCAGGCTTTGCCCATAAATTAAACGGCTTTATTGATGCTTTATCCTCCTCAGGTTCAACTTTAACTGTGGCCTTGTACGTATACGCTAAAGAGCAAGGTCAGTTTGATGTAGCCTTCGTGATTGCTGCCATTATGTTGTTTATGAGCTTGCTCATTAACTTTATTGCAAGCAAGTTGTCTAAAAAAATTCAAAACAAAAGATACGCTTAAAGGTAGTTTAAATGAATAAGACCTTAATTGATGTAAAAAACTTTAACTTATATTATGGTGACAATCATGCTTTGCATAACATCAACATGCAAATTTGTGAGCATGAAATTACCGCTTTAATTGGTCCATCAGGTTGTGGTAAATCCACCTTCTTACGTTGCTTAAATCGTATGAATGATTTAATTGAAGGCGTTAAGCTTGAAGGATCTATCATTTATAAAGATCAAGAGTTAGTAAACTCAAAAATTAACGTGAGCGCGCTTAGAAAGTCTGTAGGCATGGTGTTCCAAAAGCCAAATCCATTTGCTATGTCAATTTATGACAATATTGCCTATGGTCCAAGAATTCATGGCATTAAGAATCGTTCTGCTTTAGATGAGATTGTTGAAAAATCCTTAAAACGAGCTGCTATTTTTGATGAAGTAAAAGACAGATTGAAGACTTCTGCTTTAGGTTTATCTGGTGGTCAGCAGCAAAGATTGTGTATCGCAAGAGCTTTAGCTGTTGAGCCTGAAGTTCTATTGATGGACGAGCCTACCTCAGCTTTAGATCCTATTTCTACAGGCAAGATTGAAGAGCTTACCTGTGAGCTTAAGAAAAAATACACCATCGTTATTGTTACTCACAATATGCAACAAGCTTTGCGTATTTCTGATAAGACTGCGTTCTTCTTATTAGGTGATTTAATCGAGATGGATACTACCGACAATATCTTTACAAAACCTAAGGATAAGCGTTGTGAAGATTATGTAACAGGTAGATTTGGTTAATAAACATAAGGAGAGAAAAATGCGTTATCAATTAGATCAGCTCTTAGCTCAAATCTCAAATTCTTTGATTTTAATGTCCTCTGCTTGTGAGGAGAGCTTAACAAATGCTTTTGATGCTTTTAAAGCTCACGACAAAGAAAAAGCACTATCTATTTACAATAAAGATTACGATATTCATGCTAAAGCTCGTGAAATTGAAGCTTTATGCGTTAAAGCAATGATGCGTCAGCAACCAGTTGCTAACGATATGTTAATCATTTCGGCTACTTTAAAATTAGCCTCCGATGTTGAGCGTATCGGTACACAGGCTATTGCGATTGCTGAAATCATTACTAATTTTGATTTCTCACATCAAGGCGATGATATTCTTCTAGTGGAGAAGATGAGTAATGAAGCTATTACCATGGTAAAAAACTGTATTGTGTCTTTTATTAAGAAAGACTCAGAGCTTGCAAGCTCTGTAATCAAACGTGATACCGTTGTAGATAAATACTTTTTCATGGTAAAAAATGCCTTAGTGCAAGCTATTAAAAAGTCTAATGATGATGCAGAATTCTCACTAGATTTATTGATGATTGCTAAATACTTAGAGCGTATTGGTGATCATGCTTGTAATGTGGCAAAATGCACACAGTACGTGTTAACTGGTAAGTTAAAAGATCAGGAGTAATACATGATTTATTGTGTTGAAGATGATGCTGATATTCGTGAGCTTGAACTTTACACTTTAAGCTCTATGGGCTTTGAAGCACAAGGGTTTGTGGATGGTAAAAGCTTTTTTGAAAAGTTAAAGGCTGAAAAACCAGATCTTGTAGTACTTGATGTGATGTTACCAGATGTCAGTGGTGTGGATGTTTTAAAACGCTTAAAGTCCAATCCTAAAACAGCTGATCTTCCTGTGATTATGGCTACAGCTCGTGGCGCTGAATTTGAAAAGATCAAAGCTTTAGATCTTGGTGCTGATGATTATTTGACTAAACCATTTTCTATGATGGAAATGGTTGCTAGAATCAAAGCTATTTTACGTCGTACTCAAAACAATAAAGAGACAAAAGGTGAAGTTAAGTTTGGTCCGATTGTAATCAATGAAGTAAAGCACACAGCTTTAGTTGAAGACAATAAACTTGATTTATCCTTAAAAGAGTTTGAGTTGTTACTATTGTTAATCAAACACCCTGGTCGTGTTTATAGCAGAGATGAGCTATTAAACTTAATTTGGGGAATTGATTATGATGGTGAAAATCGCACCGTGGATGTTCATATTAGAGCTTTGCGCTCAAAATTAGGATCTTTTGATTCTATTATTCAAACTGTACGTGGTATTGGTTATAAGGCTGACGCATGATTTCAAAAATCTTTAGATCAGTATTTTTATCTACCGTCATAGTTTTACTAATCAGCATTGCTTCATCGTTAGTTATATCGTCTTATTTAATGGCGAAAACTGATAGTGAGGCAATGACTGAATTTGCAAATAAGCTTGCAGCTAAGATTAACGATAATCAGAAAATAGATTTGTCTTTGCTTGGTATTGATACTTATCGTATTAATTTAATCTCTCCTTTTGGTCATGTTTTCTATGATTCTAAAATAGATGTGAATAAGTATAGTTTAGAAAACCACTCTGACAGAGAGGAATTTCGTCAAGCCCTAAAATACGGTCGTTCTAAGATCTATCGTATGTCAGAGACCTTAGATAAAAGAACAGTGTATTATGCAGTAAGATTAGACAATGGCAATGTTCTACGTTGCTCTTATACAGCTGATAACATCTTTTCTCAGACCATTTCGCTATTTCTGCATTTGCTAATTATTGTGGTTTTATCTATTGGTATCTCAATTATTTTAGCTAGAAGATTGTCAGCAAAAATCGTTGAGCCTATCAATTGTATTGATTTGTCTAAACCTCAAATGGACGATGTTTACCCTGAGCTTCGTCCTTTCTTAGATAGAATTACAGAACATCAGCATCGCATTAAAAAACTATTACGTAAAGTTACCGCAGCGCACTTGCAGATGAAAGTAATGACTTCAAATATGTCTGAAGGCATCATCTTTTTAAATAAAAAAGGCGAAATAATTACTTTAAATCAAGGTGCTTTAAGCTTATTTAAGCTAGAGGATGAAAATGAGCTTATAGGAAAACCTTTATTCCAAATAGATAGATCAGCTTTATTGTGTGATATTTATGAGAAAAAAGAGGCTTTAGATAACTTTAATAAAGAAGTTGAAATCAATGGTAAGTTCTTTAATTTGATCTTCAGTAAGATCACTAATAAAGAAAAAATCATTGGTTATGTTTTGTTGTTTATTGATATTACTAAAGATAAACAATTACAAAAACAGCGCCAAGAATTTGCCTCAAATGTATCTCATGAGCTTAAAACTCCATTGCAATCGATCATCGGTAGAGCAGAGTTGATTGAAAATGGCATCGTGCGCCCTGATGATCTTAAGAACTTTGGTTTAAAAATCAGAACTGAAGGTCAAGCTTTATTGAATATGATTAACGATATCATGTTCTTATCTAAAGTGGAGTCTGGAGTAAAAGCAAAACAAGAGCAAATCAATATTAAGACCTTAGTAGACAGTGTGGCCGATTCTTTAAAAGATAAAGCGCAAAAGAAACAAGTGTCTATCCAAGTAAATTGTGTTGAAGCAAGCTTCTTGTTTGTAAGACGCTATATGTCAGAGATTTTATACAATCTTATTGATAATGGTATTAAATACAATAAAGAAGGTGGCGTAGTAGAGTGCAACATTTCTACTAATAACCAAAATCTTTATATCTCAATCAAAGATAATGGCATAGGTATCCCAAGTGAAGATATTGGCAGGATCTTTGAGCGTTTCTTCTGTGTAGATAGAAGCCATTCTAATAAAGATAGTACAGGTTTAGGGTTAACCATCGTCAAACACATTATCGAAGAATGTAACGGTCATATTAACGTCGATTCAAAACTTAATGTGGGTACTATCTTCTCAATAACGCTTCCTATTGAGCAATAAAACTTAACCTCTGCAAGAAAAAGCAGAGGTTATCACTTCAAATTTACTATTTACTTACCGAGAATATGTAAATAATCTGAAAATTTACTCATTTGTAGTGTATTATACCCACATCAAATTTTCGCTAAAAAAGCACATTTTTAGCACAAATATTCGAGGTAACAATGCAACAACATTTAGCTGACAAAAATATTGCTTTAGATCTAGTTAGAGTAACTGAAGCTGCAGCTTTAGCTTCTGCTAAATTTACAGGACTTGGTGATAAAAACCTTGTTGATAGAGCTGCTGTAGATGCAATGAGAATTGCTTTCCAAAGTCTTCACATCAAAGGAACCATTGTTATCGGTGAAGGCGAAAAGGATGAAGCTCCTATGCTATATACTGGCGAAAAGGTGGGCTTTGGCGATGGCTTAGAGTTTGATATCGCAGTTGATCCTATCGATGGTACTAGCTGTGTTGCAGGTGGTAGACCAAATGGTATTGCAGCTGTAGGTATTTCTCTTGCTGGCACCATGTTTGATCCTGGTCATAGCTACTACTGTGAAAAATTAGTAGTAGGTCCTGAGGCTGCTAACGTAATTGATCTAGATGCTCCTGTAAAAGATAACCTTATCAACGTTGCTAAAGCTTTAGGCAAAAAAGTTGGCGATTTAAAGGTATTCGTATTAGACAAACCACGTCACGATAAACTAATTAACGATATCCACAACGCAGGTGCACGTGTAATGGTACATTCTGACGGTGATATCGCAGGCGCTTTAATGGCAGTGGATCCTACTAATGATATTGATATGTTAATTGGTATTGGTGGTACCCCTGAGGCTGTAGTAACAGCTTGTGCTATTAAAGGTACTGGTGGTCAAATGTTAACCCGTTTGGCTCCAAAAACAGAACAAGAGCGCGAAGCAATCATTAAAGATGGCGTTGATTTAAAGGCAATTCGTTCAATTGATGAATTAGTAACTACCGATCAGTGCTTCTTTGCTGCAACAGGTGTAACCCCAGGTGAGTTACTAGATGGTGTTAAGTATAAAGGCGGTTATGCTATTACCTCTTCTATCTCTTCAAGAGGCAGAACTGGTACTCGTCGTTATATCCAAGCATGGCATGACAGAACTAAGTTATCAAAGATGAGTACTATTGAGTACTAATCATTTAACAAAGTTAAAACTATATAAAAAGGGCGCTTAAAGCGCCCTTTTGTGTTGGAGTCATTGTAATTATGCTGCTACATTGTGATTATCTTTAGCAGTATCTAAAACCTCTTCAGTCTCATCCTCAACAGGGGACTTAAATAGAGAGTTGATAGTCTTTGAACCTACAACCACTTTGTTTTGTGGTTTGATTTT
>JAEWPL010000154.1 GCA_023460615.1 Pseudomonadota bacterium
GGAATATTTTTCTTTCATCTCTGCATTTATTTGATCTAAGTAAGTTTTGTCGCATAATCTTTCAGGATCTTTCATCGCCAGTAGCTTGATTTCCCCATACACTTCTTTCGTCACTCCATTCAAAATATGAAGTGGATTTTGAATGACTTCGAAAGAATCAGACTCCACGTTATAGGAGCGCTCGATGGACTGTAGCTGGTAGCTAATAATGATTGTCCCAACACTCGTAATCAGACTAATTGGCAGTATAATTACAATTAAAAATGCGACAAACAGCTTTGCCCGCATTCTCATATTTCTCCCTCTATTCCTCATAATTTTTCTCTTTTCTCCTATTTGCTATTATAGCATAGCACCTAGTAATTTACACGTTAAGAAACCTTAAAGTCTCTAAAGTTTTGATGAATTTGGTATTTTTCCTCTTGACGAATCATATAAAACAGTATATTCTTTTATGTGTTACACAACTAAAAAGAATGAAGAAGATATCTTATTTGGAGTGGTGGAGAGTAAAGGCTCTGTGAAACCACGGCAACCCCAACTATGGAAGGTGCCAATCTGAGCGAGCAATCGAACAATAAGATGATTTGATAGAATACTCAAGTCCATCTTATGATGGGCTTCTTTTTTTATCTATATATCATTAATTAACATAAACTTAAGATAAAATCGTTCACCAAATAGAAACATATCGACCCAAGGAGGATTATATGGAAAAATATTTATTTACATCTGAATCAGTGACGGAAGGGCATCCCGACAAAATCTGCGACCAAATTTCTGATGCCGTACTAGACGCAATCATGGCACAAGATCCAATGAGCCGTGTTGCTTGTGAGACAGCAATCACTACTGGTTTAGTGTTAGTAATGGGTGAAGTTACCACAAAAGCACAAATTGACATTCAAAAGATCGTACGTGATACAATCACAGAAATCGGATATGACCATTCTGACAAAGGCTTTGATGCAAACACTTGCGGCGTAATCGTAGCTCTTGATAAACAATCTGCTGACATCGCTATGGGTGTTGATAAAGCGTTAGAAGCTAGAACAACATTAACAGACGATCAAATCGAAGCAATCGGTGCTGGTGACCAAGGTATGATGTTCGGTTTTGCAAGTAATGAAACTGCAGAGCTTATGCCTTATCCAATCTCTTTAGCTCACAAATTAACTAAGAGATTATCCGAAGTAAGAAAGAACGGTACTCTTCCTTACCTTCGTCCAGATGGAAAGGCCCAAGTAACTGTAGAATATGATGAAAATGGTACTCCAATCCATCTAAACGCAGTTGTACTTTCTACACAACATAGTGAAGAAATCACTCAAGAACAAATCCATGAAGACATCAAAAAACATGTATTTGCAGAAGTGCTTCCAGCTCATTTAGTAGATGAAAATACAAAATTCTTTATCAACCCAACTGGCCGTTTCGTAATCGGCGGACCAAATGGTGATAGCGGCCTTACAGGACGTAAAATCATCGTAGACACTTATGGCGGATATGCTCGTCATGGCGGCGGTGCTTTCTCCGGTAAAGACTGTACAAAAGTAGATAGAAGTGCTGCTTATGCTGCACGTTACGTAGCAAAAAACATCGTTGCTGCTGGTCTTGCAGACAAATGTGAAGTTCAACTAAGCTACGCAATCGGTGTTGCTGCTCCAACTTCCATCAATGTAGAAACATTCGGAACTGGTAAATTAAGCGATGAACGATTAGTAGAGATCGTTCGTAACCACTTCGACCTTCGTCCAGCAGGCATCATCCAAATGCTTGACCTTAGAAGACCAATCTACAAACAAACAGCTGCTTACGGCCACTTCGGAAGAAATGACCTTGATCTTCCATGGGAAAAAACAGATAAAGTAGAAGAATTAAAAGCATACTGCGAACAGGCAATCTGCTAGTCGTAGTGTTGAGATATAACAAAAAGCGATGCACTCTATTTTCTAGAATGCATCGCTTTTGTACGTCACTTAACAAAAGAAAAGCCTCACAGACTTGCTGTGAGGCTTTTCTATATCTTTATCGGCTAATTGCTTAGCTCACTTTTAATTTGAATTTACGGATTGCTTTTTCGTCTTCGTCGTCAAGCTTTTCCATCACTGCACCAAGGCCTTGTAATTTCTTTTCAAATCCTTCGTATCCACGTTCGATGTATCCGATAGAATCTACGATTGTGATGCCTTCTGCTGCTAAACCTGCAATAACCATTGCTGCACCTGCACGTAAGTCATGCGCGCTTACTACAGCACCTGTAAAGCCTTGCACGCCATCGATGATTGCGCTGTTGCCTTCCACTTTGATTGTAGCACCCATTCTAGCAAGCTCGTCCACATATTTGAAACGGTTTTCGAAGATTGTTTCAGTCACGATACTAGTTCCTTCAGAAAGAGCTAATAACGTTGCGATTTGTGGTTGCATATCTGTAGGGAATCCAGGATATGCTAATGTCTTAACATGAGTATGTCCAAGACGTTTTGTTGCTACAACACGAACTGCATCATCAAATTCTTCTACAGTTGCGCCGATTTCTTCTAATTTTGCAGTGATTCCTTCTAAATGTTTAGGGATAACATCTTTGATTAATACATCACCTTTTGTAGCTGCAGCTGCGATCATGAATGTTCCAGCTTCGATTTGATCAGGGATGATAGAGTATTCACATCCATGAAGTTTTTTCACACCGTTGATACGGATGATGTCTGTACCAGCACCTTTGATGTCTGCACCCATAGCGTTTAAGAAGTTTGCAACATCTACTACGTGAGGCTCTTTTGCTGTATTCTCAATGATTGTTTTGCCCTCAGCTAAACAAGCTGCAAACATGATGTTGATTGTTGCCCCAACACTTGCACAGTCAAGATAGATATGGCTTCCTACTAAGCGTTCTGCTTTTGCATTAATCATTCCACCATGGATTTTCACTTCAGCACCTAATGCCTCAAAGCCTTTAATATGTTGGTCGATTGGTCTACTACCGATGTTTCATCCACCTGGTAAAGCAACTTGTGCATTTTTGTATTTACCAAGTAACGCACCTAATAAATAGTAAGATGCACGGATTTTACGGATGAAATCATAATCAATGCTACAAGTACCGATTTGACTACCATTGATTTTTGCACAATGTGCGTTTACACGCTCTACTTTAGCACCAATGCCTTCTAATGCCTGTAATAATATGTTAATGTCACTTACATCTGGTAAGTTATCGATTGTCACTGTTTCGTCTGACATGATTGCAGCTGCTAGAATACCTAATGCTGCATTTTTCGCTCCCCCAATGGTTACTTCTCCAACTAATGGTTTTCCACCTTTTATAATATATTGCTCCATAGCACACCTCTATACAAATCTCTGTTAATGAGTATCTTTTTTCATTCTGTTAATGAGTATCTTTTTTCATTTCGTTATTTTGTACAATCGTAAAATTTACATTTGTACATACTGACTACATTTTACTTGATTATATCATATATTCTTCAATTAGTAAAAGAAAAAATTAAGAAAATAAAGGTGTATTTTATATCCACTTTGCCTTTACTTTAAGCAAAGTGGTTCTTTATCTCTTCTAATAGCTCCTCTACTCCCAAATTTTCGGAATCTATTACAATGTCTGCATATTTCTCATATAACGGGCAACGCTCTTCATATAGCGAATACAATGTCTGGCCATCTTTCAGTGCAACACCTCTTTGTTTTATATTACCGAGCCTGCTATCTAATGTATCATAACCCAGTTTTATGTATACGACCGTTCCGATGGAACGAAGATG
>JAEWPL010000155.1 GCA_023460615.1 Pseudomonadota bacterium
TTATTATCGTTCTCCTCCTCATCGGACAAATCTACAACCCAGGTTTTATCGCCATTAGTTGCATCAAAAGAGTAAACCTTACCTTCACGACCGGCAATATATAATTGGCGACCACTGATGCAAGGTACTAATTGGGAATAGAACTTATCAGAGCCTTGGGTACTTGCTGACCACACATTAGTAGGCTCAAAGATATTCTTAATCTCTGGTGCTTCTACAGGTGCAAATAAGTCCTTATTAGAATTACAACCTGTAGTAGATGCAAAAGCTAATGCTAACACTGTTACTAAGCAGGAAATTTGCTTTTTTAACATGAATGCCACCTTAATATTTGTAGATTTAATCAGGTATTATTTTTTTATTTTAGTTGCTGAAGCTGCAATTTTTTCTTCAAGCTTTAAGGCTCTTTCAAAAGCAGGAGTTTGACCTTCTGCAATTAAGCTATCAGCTTTGATTTGTAATACAGAAGTAATAGCAATATTCTTTTGCTCACAAATTGAAATAGCCTCTTGATATGCTTTTGAAGCAAGATCTTTTTTACCTTGTAATAAATAAATATCACCTAATAATTCTTGTTTCTCAACAGCATAAGCCTCTTGAGTTAAACCATCTAAAAGCTTAACTGCCTCATCATATTTTTGTGATTGAGTTAAGATATGAGCCTTTACTAAGGTAGCATTAGGAGCAACTAATTTACCACCATTTTCAATAGCAAAATCAACACTCTTTAGAGCTTCATCATACTTAGCTTCATTAGTTTGTACAGCAGCTACATCTAAAGATAAAAGAGCACCATAAATATCCTCATGCTCTTTTATAAAGGAGCTTGCCTGTTCTAAAGCTTTAGTTGGCTCTAAGGTTAACTTAGTTTGAATAGCAGACATTTGATAAGCATACTCTTGAGCTTGAGTAGTCTTATGATCTTGGTAATAACGATAGCCTACCATACCACCAATAGCGATAACTACGCCAACGGTTAATGACAACCAGTTTTCATGCCACCAATTACGAACGACTTGCTCTCTCTCGTGATCGTCTGTTAATACATCCATCTTTATTTCCTTTATGCTAGTTTAAAATCTCTTTGATAGCGTCAATAGCTGCATCAATAGCATACTCACGTTGTTCACTATCTTTATCTGTCATGTTCTTTACTGTAACAGTATTATTAGCAATTTCACTTTCGCCTATAATCACTGCTACTTTAGCACCAAACTTATCTGCTTTCTTAAATTGCTTCTTAAAGTTACCGCCACCGCAGTGCATCATAATGCGCTTACCAGGTATACCTTGGCGAAGTTTAGCTGAAACTTTAAGCATAGTCTCTTCACAGTTTTCACCGCTACCTACTACATACACATCTACGCTTGGATTTGCTTTTACTTTACCTAAAGTAGTTAACAATAGGATTAAGCGCTCCATACCTAAACCAAAGCCAACCGCTTTAGTTGGGCTACCACCTAATTGCTCTACAAGTGAATCGTAACGACCACCACCACAAACAGTACCTTGAGCACCTAAAGCTTTGGTGGTCCACTCAAATACAGTTAGATTGTAGTAATCAAGACCACGTACTAGTCTATCATTTAATACGTATTTAATACCTAAATTATCTAAGTACTTTTGAAGTCCCTCAAAGTGTGCTTTAGTTTCTGCTCCAAAATAATCTCTAAGTTTAGGGGCATCAGCTAATAATTTTTGAACTTCTTGATCTTTAGTATCTAACACACGTAGTGGGTTAGTATGAGTACGACGCTTTGAGTCCTCATCTAGCTTCTCAAAATTAGCTTCTAAGAATTTAACTAAGTCAGCTTTGTAAGCTTTACGCTCATCAGCAGAGCCTAGGGAGTTTAACTCTAGTTGTAAGTCGTTTTCGATACCAAATTTCTTCCAAATATCATAAGTTAAAGCAATTAACTCTGCATCGATATCAGGACCGTCAATACCAAAAACTTCTACACCAGTTTGGTGGAATTGACGATATCTGCCTTTTTGTGGGCGCTCATGACGGAACATAGGTCCCATGTACCACAATCTTTGTTCTTGATTGTAAACTAGGTTGTGCTCTAAACAGGCACGCACACAACCTGCGGTACCCTCAGGACGTAAAGATAAATGATCCCCTGAGCGATCCTCAAAAGAGTACATCTCCTTCTCAACCACATCAGTTACCTCACCAATTGCACGACAAAATAGATTTGTCTTCTCAACAATTGGCATTCTAACCTCGCTGTAACCGTAGCTTGATAAAGTGTCTTTTAAAACTTTTTCAACCTGTTGCCAAATAGAAGTATCTTCAGGTAATAAATCGTTCATACCTCTAATTGCTTGAACCATAAGTGCCATATTATTTCCTATTACTTAGCATTAGCAACGCGACTTCTTACGCGTTGTTCAATAATCTCAATTGCTTTATCGCTATCAAATTTGCCCATTAAATTGCCATCTTCATAAATGAGGCAACGACCTTTAGGTGCACCGCAAACTGCGATATCCGCACCCTTTGCTTCACCAGGGCCATTTACTACACAGCCCATTACCGCAATTTTCAAAGGCTGTTTTATATCTGACAATTTATTTTCAAGAGCAGCGACTGTCTTTACTACATCAATACCTTTACGACCACAAGTTGGACAAGCGGTAATATCCACACCACGAGTACGTAGGTGCATGCTCTTTAAAATTGCCCAACCAACTTTAATCTCTTCTACAGGATCAGCTGCTAAAGAAACGCGTAAAGTATCGCCAATTCCTTGTTTTAATAACCAGGAAATACCTATTGAGGACAATACAGTACCACCTGTTAGGCCACCTGCTTCTGTAATACCTAAATGTAGTGGTGCATCTGTCTTTTGTGCAAGTTGCTCATAAGCTGTCACACAAAGATTTAATTCTGAGGCTTTTACAGAAAAAGCATAATCAAAAAAGTTATGCTCATCTAGGGTACTAGCAGCTCTTAGCGCTGCCTCTACCATAGCATCTGGGCATGGGGTGCCATATTTTTCAATTAAATCTTTATCTAAAGAGCCTGCGTTTACACCTACACGAATAGGTAAACCAAAGTCTCTTGCTGCTTGACATACAGCATCAATCTTTTCACTTGAGCCGATGTTACCTGGGTTAATTCTTAAGGCTGCAGCACCCTTTTGAGCACAAGCAATCGCAATTTTGTAATCAAAGTGAATATCACTCACGATAGGGACATTTACTTGTTTTACAATTTTTGCAAAAGCATCTACAGCATCAAGTGTTGGTACTGTTACTCTTACAATGTCAGCTCCAGCATTTTCTAGAGCTTTAATTTGAGCAACAGTGGACTCTACATCCATAGTATCTGTACAAGTCATAGATTGTACAGAGATAGGTGCATCTCCACCTACTAGTACAGAGCCTACCTTTATTTGACGGCTTTTTCTGCGTTTAATTGCAGGAGCTTTCCATTCCATGATAAGTCCTATAACTTAGGTAATTCAAAAGTAACTTGCTTTGCACTAGGTACTGCAAGGGTAGTTCCTAAATAAGTAACTCTAATGCTTGAAGTATCATTTACACTTACTCTTAATGGTGGAATACCAGTAACTTTAATAGTTTGACCAGCTTTGAAGGTACCTTGTTTTAATACCTTACCATTAGCAGTTACTTTTAAAGCTGCATCGTGTAACACTCTAATTGATACTGTGTTAAAAGATTCAAAAGGATCACGTTTACCTGCAAGTCTAACTCTTGAAGAAATATCCTTTAATTGAGCTGAAAGAGCAACTTGACTCTCTGTGGCAACAGGAGTTGTGCTCTGCTCTTGCTTTGCAGTTTCAACCTTCTTATCTTCTGTCTTTTGAGTATTAGCTTTTAAAGTCTCAGTCTTTACAGTAGCTACCTTTTGATCTTTTTTAAGCTCTAAAGCTTTAGTTTCAGTCTTAGTATTTAAAGATACAGGTTGTAAGCTATTGTTTTGCTGTTCTTTTTCAATGGCAGCAATTTTTTGCTTAGTTTTCTCATCTACAGTATTTTGAGTCTTTACTTTCAAAGACATGTGAGAGTCAATATCCTCAACCTCATCATCAACAGTCTTAGCTTGAGCATCAATGATCTCGTTAGTATCAAGATTTTCTGCCTGCTCTTTAGCCATTAAAGTGTTCTCATCAACTAAAGGAGCTTCTTCAACAACTTTAGCCTTTAGCTTTGAGTTTTTAGTATCTAATGTTAAAGTGCCTTCCTCATCTTGAGATGGGTTTACAGTATCCTCAATTACTAAAGAGCCAGTACTTGACTCTGATGGGGTTGAAAATAACTTATAAATAATTAAGCCTAAACCAAAGCCAAAGAGTACTAAGGCTATTAAGGAGAATACTTTCAAGCCCTTTGTTACGTGATGCTCTGAATCTTTATTCTTATGAGCATTCTCATTTTCTTGTACAGTAGCAGCTACTGCTTCTTTGTACATATCTACAAGTAAATTTGGATCTAAATTTACAAGCTTTGCATAATTTGCAATATGTACACTAGTAAAAGGTACTGCTGTAGGTTGATTTAATCTGTCGTGTTCAATATCAGAAATAGTGTTAATTCTTGTATTTAAACGATTAGCTACCTCACGGATAGATAAACCTAATTTCTCACGGCAGTGTAATAAAATAGCGCCAGCACGACGTGGTACATTGTCATCTGACAAGGTTGTGCTTTGTGGCACTAAATCAGGATCTTCCACATCAGTTGATTGTAATTTTTCTTCACTTGAAAAATCAGGCGCACTCTCAAGTGGTTGATTAACCTGCTCTAGAGTTTCTTGATTTTGAGCTACAGTTTGAGGCTCTGTACTTACTTGTGGTTCAACACTTTCATTTTCAGTGGCAGTCAAATTCTCTAAGTTAGCATCTACAGCGGTCTCAACTACATTGTCTTCATTAACCCCTTGAGTAACAGCCTTTAATTGATCTTCTGATAAAGTATTAGTTAAAGACTCATTTTCTAAAGGTTCTTTTTGAGTATCAATGTTAAGATTTTGCTCTTGATTATCTTGTGACTGTTCCATAAAAGGCTCTTGTACCTCTTTTCTCAACTGATTATGAATATTTGTTCTATCCTGACGATTTCTTAACCTTCTAATACGTCTAGAACTCATTTTTTCTTGCCTTAGTTAACTTGTGCGTTAATCTTTAGTTTTGATAATTTATCTTTTACTTGACCTGCTAATTGACCACAAGCTGCGGAAATCTCATCGCCACGAGTAGTTCTCTTGATCACAGTAAAGCCAGCATCAAATAGTACTTTATAGAATCTATCTATACGGCTATTTGATGGCTTCTTATAAGCGCTACCTTCATGCTCATTAAAAGGAATTAAATTAACTTTGCATGGAATGGTGCGTAATAGTTTTACTAATTGCTCTGCTTGTTCAGTGCTGTCGTTTACATGATCTAGTAATACATACTCAATAGTTACACGACCACAATTAGCATTTGATTTATCTAGGTAATTTCTTACTGAGTCTAATACTTTTTCAATATTGTACTTTTTGTTAAGTGGTACTAGCTCATCACGAAGTTCATCGTTTGGTGCATGTAAAGATAAAGCTAAAGCTACATCTACTTTACCTGCAATCTTATTTAATACAGGAGCTACACCTGAGGTAGAAACAGTAACGCGACGCTTTGAGAGCGCAAAAGCATAATCACTTAACAAGAGATCGCATACTTTAATTACATTCTCAAGATTAAGCAGTGGCTCACCCATACCCATCATCACTACATTAGAGATAGGCTTTTGCTCTTGATTGTTACTAAAACCAACTCTTGTGGCAGCTCTAAATACTTGACCTATGATCTCGTTAACAGTCAAATTACGGTTAAAGCCCTGAGCGCCAGTACGGCAAAAAGAGCACTTTACAGGACAACCTACCTGAGTTGAGATACATAAAGTATTTCTGTCTTCTTCAGGGATAAGTACAGTCTCAACTAATTGACCATCACCGATATCTAAAGCCCACTTAGTAGTACCATCGGAGGCTTTTTGCTCGGTTACAATCTCTGGGGCTGTAATTACACAAAGCTCTTTTAATTTAGCTCTTAAATCCTTACGCAAATTAGTCATTTCATCAAAGTTGGTAACACCAAATTGATATATCCAACGTAGGATCTGTTGTGATCTAAAGGACTTCTCCCCTATAGACTCAAAGAATTCACCTAATTCTTTAGGGGAGAGGTTCATTAAATTAATTAAATCTGACGCCATTTGCTTATTTTTCCATAATAAGAACTATTTAAACTGATAATTATAACAATAACGAAGCTGTTTTACGATTTTTTTACTGCACATTTTCGGTTAATTTAATCTAGTGAGAATGCAAATTTTTATGTTTAAGATTTAAAGCTATCTCACAAACTTATAAATTTAAATTAAGTTGCTTTGACTTGTTAAAAATCACAACTAAGCTCATAAGTAGGAAACAATAAGTAGGTCACCTTTATGATAAAAATGAGTAACGCTAAAACTAGGCAACTTAAGTGCCTTAAGGACGATAACGAAAAGATCTGGGATAACATCGTATCTTATTTCCACTCTTTATCTCAGGAGAAACAAGATGCGATTATGCTAAAGATATATAAGAACTTATATTATGATAAGAATAAGCACTACAGCTTGCTTATCTCAAGCAATAAACAAGCTTAATTGCTAATGGTTCCCGTTTGTAAAATCTCATCTACTGCTTGTGGTAAGGTAACAGAGGCCTTACCATAGCGTCCAAAATCAAAATTAGAAGCTACACAAGATTTTTCAAGATTAAACTCTACGCATAAAGCTCCAAATTGTTTTGCAATTTGGCAAAAGCCTGCAGCTGGATATACAACCCCTGAGGTACCAATTGACAAGAATAGATCACAAGAGCTTAAGGCATCTTGGATTTCTTCCATATGATATGGCATCTCACCAAACCAAACGATATCAGGTCTTAGGCTTTGATGATAGCAGTGCAAGCATTCAGAGTTTACGCTTGAATCTCCATCAAATTTATAGCGCTCATGACAATGCTCACAAAGAATACTCATAAGCTCACCGTGCATGTGAATAACGTTTTTAGAGCCTGCTTTTTCGTGAAGGTTATCGATATTCTGCGTTATAAGTGTGACAGAGCCACCAGTCTTTTTAGGGTACTCTTGTTGCAACTTAGTAAGTGCTAAATGAGCAGGATTAGGTGCTTTATCTTTTAAAGAGCGACGCATTTTATTGTAAAACTCATGCACTTTGGTTTTATCGCGTAAAAAACCGTCATAAGTTGCTACATCTTCAACGCGCTCTTGCTCCCAAAGCC
This sequence comes from Pseudomonadota bacterium, assembly GCA_023460615.1. GTDB lineage: Bacteria > Pseudomonadota > Gammaproteobacteria > Enterobacterales > Succinivibrionaceae > Succinivibrio. The sequence goes on from JAEWPL010000155.1 coordinate 7,307, forward strand.
CAGTCTCAGAGCGAAACACAGGTATTCCAGATTCAGCTGAAATACCAGCACCTGTCAACACTACTATGTTACTCATATGCCTTCCTAGTTTAACTATTTAGTTAAATAATAGGATAAACCTAAAATAGTACTACCGGTTGGTCCTGCAGCTAAAAATGGAGATCCGTCTGGCAAATATGCTGAGGATAAATCAATATGAACCCAAGGAATATCCTTTTCAACAAAAGAGGATAAGAAAGATGCTGCTACACTAGCACCAGGGGCTCCATCTCCGTGACCTGAGTTGGTCATATCTGCTCTTCTTGAGGATAAAAAGCGTTTGTGGAAAGCGCACAAAGGCAATTGCCAATACATTTCATCATTTGCATCAAAAGCTTCACATAAGGCTTTTGAGTGTTCTTGATTTTGAGCAATGACACTAAACATATCACGACCAACTGCAATCTTAGCAGCTCCTGTTAAGGTTGCCATATCTAAGATGAACTGTGGCTTATCTTTACAAGCTTGTAATAGACCGTCAGCTAACACTAATCTGCCTTCAGCATCAGTGTTATTGATTTCAACAGTCACACCATTTGGATAGGTTAACACATCTCCTGGTAGCATGCCTTGGCCTGATACCATGTTCTCAGAGCAACACAAATACAGTCTTACTCTCTTTTTAAGGCCTTGCAAAATGGCTAATGTTACAGCTCCAGCTAAGTAAACTACCGCAGTTTTATCAGTGCGCATAGTCTCCATGTATTTATCAGGCTTTAAAGAATAACCACCGGTATCAAAGGTAATTCCCTTACCAACTAAAGCCATATCAATTGGAGCATCTTTACTTAAAGCTTTTGGCACTACATCAATAATACCCATGCAAGGATCTTGAGTTGATGCAAAACCTACAGCATTTAAGCCTGTAAATTTTTTAAACTTCTCATTCCCACGTTTAATAAGATTAAGCTTTGCGTGATCTCCTGTGGTGTCACAAGCATCCTTAATAAGAGAGAAAAGTTTTTCTACTAACTTTGAAGGGGTGCTTTCTTTAGAGTCAGAATCAGCTATAGCTCTAAACTGATTTACAGTATTAACTGTATTCTCAAGCTTTTTACATGTTTCTTTATCAAAAACTGATGCAACTTTAAGCTCATGCTGTCCGTCATATAAAGCAATTAAAAACCAATAAAATTGCTCTTTAGTTAAAGCTACACTTCCTTGAAGATTTAAGGAGAACACTTTTAAACTTGCAATAGTTCTTGCTGTTTTTTGATACCACTTAAAATCACTAGGATCTACAAAGATAGTGTAACCATCTTCTTTTGGCAGGAATTTTGAGTCTTTATCAAATGGCTTTTTAGGACTACCTGTTTCTAAATAGATTTGTACTAAATTTTTAGCATCTTTTTCGGTGTTAGATAATAGCTTAATCTTTTTCATGTCACTTTACTTTCCACATTGAACCAGCTTCTACAAGCTTAGGTACTTTAGTTGTAATTTCACTGATGACTGTATCGATATCACTTTCAGTCGTGAAGCGACCAAAAGACAATCTAATCGAAGCTCGAGCTACCTCATCGGATAAGCCAATTGCTTTTAAAATATAGGATGGCTCAAGATTTGAGGAGGAGCAAGCAGAGCCTGTTGAAGCTGCTATACCATCTAAAGTAGGTAGTAGCATGTGTCCATCTACGTTTTCAAAACTAATTGATAAGATGTTAGGTAGATTATCTGTTTTAGAGCCGTTTACAATTAGCCCTTTAACATCTTTAATACCATCTAAGAGTCTTTGTCTTAGTTTTGCAAAACGGTCATGATCGCTTTTACCTTCTTTTTTTAAGATCTCAAAAGCTTCTCCCATGCCAACAACTTCATGGGTGGCAACAGTACCACCACGTAAGCCTTTCTCCTGACCACCGCCATAAATTTGAGCTACTAATTTTAGTTTTGAGTCTCTTTTAACATATAAAGCGCCCACACCTTTAGGACCACAAACTTTTTCACAAGTTAAGGTGATCATATCAATAT
>JAEWPL010000156.1 GCA_023460615.1 Pseudomonadota bacterium
GAGGAGATGAATCTACCATCAGTGGTTTTATGATTGTCTCTAATGCCATGTGTGCTGTAACTATTCCACTTTTGCTTCCTTTAGTAAATGGTAGAGGAGAAAGTCACTTCTTTTTAGAGTTTTTAAACATTCTAAGTATGGTATTCCCTATTATCATAGTGCCATTTGTACTTGCGCAACTTACCAAGCTTTATTTTAAAAGACTACATCATTTTATGCTGACTAAGTTTAAAGACTTAGCTTTTTACGTGTGGTCAGCTTCCTTAGTTTTAATTACCGCAAGAGCCTGCTCTAATGCATATCATGCTAATTTAACTTTAATCAATGCTTTAGTATTACTTACAGCAGCTATCGCTGTTTGTGTAGTGCACTTTGGTTTAGGTAGAGTTGTAGGAGCTTTCTTTAGTGAAAAGGTTAACGCAGGACAAGCCTTTGGTCAGCGCAACATGATCTTTTGTATCTATGTAGCCTTAACCTACACTGATCCTATTTCCTCAATTGTGGCAACCTTGCACATGCTAGTGCAGAATTTCTACAATTCGTATCAAATCATCGAGTACAAGAAATTAGACTAAGTTTTGATAAAGAGCAAGCTTAACTGTTTGGAGTAGTAGAATATGTCTTAATATGTGGATATTGAAAGAATACTACTTGGTATATAAAGGAGAATTAATATGAATGATGAATCATGCATTGTAAAACTCCCTAGAGGTGCGTTAGCTTCAAGACAGAACGCAATTCCTTTTAGATTAAAAATTACGGCTTTATTAAATCAAAGCTCGTCTGAGAAAGTAAAGATTGATTTAAGTGAAGTTAGTGTAATATCTGGTTCTTTTGCAGACGAATGTATAGGTGTTATTGTAAAACAATTTGGATTTGATACTGTAATGAACAGAATCAGACTTATAAATGGAAATCAAAATGTTGTAAGGAGCATTGCAGAAGCAATTCGCATAAGAAGATCTGAATTGAACTTTTCTTAGATTAGTTTTTTAGTGATTTTACAGATGCTTTCTTATCAAATCATCGAGTACAAGAAATAATCCCCATATCAAACAATCTTAAGTGATAAAAGACTATGATATTTGCAGGTAAATAGAACAATTAAGATTGTATGGATTTGGTGTGTCATGAAAATTAAAGCCTTGTTTAAAGCAACCTGTAGCGCAGCTACAGTGTTAGCTTTATTATCCTCCCCCGTATGGGCTCGAGATTTCTCAAAATTAGTCATCTTACATACTAATGATACCCACGGTTATGTTGAAGCTGATGCTGATAGTTGTGGACTTAGTGTGTTACCAGCTATTAAAAAGAAATATGAGGAAAAAGGCTATCAAGTTCTCCTGTTAGATGCTGGAGATGCAACTCAGGACAATCAGCTTGCAAACTTTTCCAAAGGCGAATTTATAATCAAGCTTTTCAATGAGCTTGGCTATGATGCCATGACCATTGGTAATCACGAGTTTGATTTTGGTAAAAAAGTTTTGCAACACAATATTGCAACAGCAAAATTTCCAATTATCTCAAGCAATATCATTGAGATCTCTAAACTATTATTATTTGCAAAGCCTTATACCATTATTGAAAAGGGTAGCCATAAAATCGGCGTTATAGGCTTTACTACCGCTGAAACTAGAACTACCACACTTGCAAAAAACATCGATGATTTAACTTTTTTACGTCAAGAGCAATTAGTTGAGAATACCCAAAAACTAATCAACCAACTCAAGACTGAAGGCTGTGATTTGATTATAGGTTTAGGTCATTTGGGCAATGACATTAAAAACGAAGGCTTTAGATCTACAGATTTACTTGAGAATGTACAGGGTATAGATATTTTTATTGATGGTCATGATCACGATACTAACAATCAAGAAATCGAACGAACTTTGCTTGTAGAAACGGGGGATCACAGTAAAAATATAGGACTTATTCTTTATGATAAGGGGCATTTTGTAGAGAATTTGATTGATGTAAATCAATGTCAAACTTACGCAAAAGATCAGAAAATTGAAGATTTAATAAAAGCTGAAAAAGCAAAGATTGACGCTGAGCTTAATAAAGTAATTGCCACAACAGCTTTTGTGATTGACGGCTCACGGGAGCCTGGCAACAGAACTTATGAGACTAATGCTGGTGATTTAATTACTGATGCTATGCTTTGGAAGGCTAATGAGAAATTACAAAAGCAAGGAATTAAAGCTGATTTAGCTCTAGTAAATGGTGGTAGTATTCGGGCTAGTTTAAAAAAGGGTAAGATCACTAATAGCCACATCAAAGCAATGTTACCTTATGAGAATGACTTATACATGGTAACTGTAAGTGGCAAGACTTTACTTGAGATCTTAGAGTGCTCAACTTCAATTCTTCCAAAACCAATTGCAGGCTTCCCTCAAGCTTCAAACATCAATTATAGTGTAAATACTAAGATTGCTTATGAAAGCGCAGGTAACTATAAGAACTCTAATTACAAAAAGCCTAAAAATTTAGGGGCAAGAGTCTCCATAGGCAGTATCAATGGCAAGCCATTTAACTTAAAGCATAACTACAACCTTGTAGTAACTAAGTTTATCTTAACAGGTGGTGACTCTTACGATGCTTTAACCAATCCTAAAAACATCATTAGACAAGTGGATTTAAAAGCAGAGATTTCTGATACTCTTATTGAGTATTTGCAAAATAGACATCACGGTCTAGTACCATTGCAGTATGAGCACAGTCAAAACCGCATTAAGATTTATTAAGAAAAAAAGGTGACCATGTGTCACCTTTTTTGTAAACAGAAATTTTCTTAAGCTGAGATTAAATCGTAGCCTACCTTGATAATAAAGATAGCTAATACACCTATCATGATCTTTTTAGTGCCAATAGCACCTTTCTTCTCAAAATAGGTAGCACCAAGATAGTTACCTAGGATACTAAATAAACCTGCAATCAAACCTAATTGTAGTAAGACCGCATCGTTCATAAGAAAGATAAATACTGCTGCAATATTGGTAGTTAGGTTAACTGCTTTAGTAAGACCATTAGCATTTTGAATAGAGCAGTTAGCAAAAGCGCAGAATCCTAGAATTAAAAAAGTTCCTGTACCAGGACCATAAATACCGTCATACACACCAATTACAAAGGCAACTAAAGCACAGAGTATGACTACTTTAAGCTCGTTTTGCTCTTTTTCTTGTGTTTGCCCAAAGTTACGTTTTCTAACTAAGTAGAAAGCTGTAGCTGGCAGGACAAACAGCATAATGATTTTAAAAATTTGATCTGGAATTAAAAGCGCTATCTTAGCTCCAATTGAGGAGCCTACAAAAGCAAAAATGATAGCTAAGCTTGCTCTTTTAAAGTTTATATAGCCAAGTTTGGCATAACGATAAGTAGTAAGGGAGGTACCCATCATGGCACTTAATTTATTAGTACCTAAGGCTAAATGTGAAGGTAGCCCTGAAATAAAGTAGGCAGGAAGTGAGATTAGTCCACCTCCACCTGCGATGGCATCCACAAAACCTGATAAGAATACTAAAGGACAAACAATTAAGTAGGTATAAATATAGATGCTCATAGGTTAATTCCTTTTTTAAGTAAGCACATTCTAAGACAGGTATTTTTAAAGTCAATTTATTTGTTTTTACAATTCTTAAATAAAGCTTAAATGGCATTTAAATGGGATTTAACAAAGCATGATTAGCATGCAAAAGTGACAAGACAGATAATTTTGGAGAAAAGTTATGAAAACAGTAACTGTATTAGCGTTTTTAATTCTCATTTCCCCTTTGCTATTTATTCATTCAGCTTTTGCTTACCATGTAAGTTTGTTGATGCCAAATCAG
>JAEWPL010000157.1 GCA_023460615.1 Pseudomonadota bacterium
GATAACACTGACATGACAGTAACCTTAATCCACCCAGTAGCAATGGCAGAAGGCGAGCGCTTCGCTATTCGTGAAGGTGGTCGTACCGTAGGTGCTGGTGTTGTTGGTACTATCATTGAATAATATCAAGCACTAACGCTTAAAAAAAGCCAGGCTATGCCTGGCTTTTTCATCTGTGATCTCAAGAAATTATCCTTCTTCTCTTTGAAGTTTAACTCTATTTAAACAACTCCTCTTGTAACTGATAACTGTTATTTTGTGAATTCTCATTTAAGGTCAACACTTTCACAAAAGTAGCATTGTCATCTTCACTTCTTGGATTTTTGATATTGTCAAATGGTAAGAAAGTATCAGCTTGCCTACCTTTGCCACATAAGATCTCTAGTCCTATATAATTTGTGGTTTCTTTAATAGGTTTTACCGACAATTGATACTTTACAGTACAAGGAATAATATCTTGAAGCTTTACCGACTCAAGATCTTTATGCTTTGCATCTATGAGTAATACAGATTTAATTTGCGTTTGTTTATTAGTTACTATAATTGCAAAATCTGGAGTGTAAAAATGCTCATAGCTATCACTTCCCCATATAGGAGAGGTAATATTGTTTACTATCAAAGAGGAGCTTCTGTACAGCCCTGTATTTCCATCTTTTTGTGAATAAATTACAGGTTGATAGATTACTTTTGCGCTGTAAGTTTCTGAGTCTAGATTAAAGATCTCGTTAAACTCAGGTTCAAAGGTACTATATAAACTAGTATAGTCGTCATCACTTTTTTGGTTTCCTGTAAAGTTAAAACCATGGCTTTCGAAGGCTTTGACAATCTTTAGTAAACAATAGTATTCGTACAATCTACTCTTATAAATAGCATTTATAATAAAGTCATTGCTTTCAATAGTAGTGATATCTAGTGAGTACCACAGTTTCATTTGCGTGTAGATGAGTCTGTAAGCCGGTACAGACAAGAACACTGGAGTTGGTCTTGGGATCTTTTTAACTCCAATTTCTTCTACTGGTAGCAAGGTGCGATATTGAGAGTATAACCTTACAAGTCGAGTTCGCAAATCGCTGAGCTTTTTCTTTTCCTCATCAGTTATTGCATTTAAATTTAGTATTCCTTCATAGGATTTAATGAAAGATGCAAATTGATTAGAGTAATTGTGGTAATTTGCTTGAATAGCAAGGCTAATAGTCTTGATATCATTGATGAGCTTATGTAAAAAGCTTACTAACACTCTATTTTCATAGATGGACAGATCTCTAACATTGGTAATCATTAAAGTATGCTTAGGAATGTAATTTCTGCCTCTAAACTTAATTCCAGTCTCATCATCAAAAGGGGTTAACTCATCTGGATGATTTGCTATGTAGTGTAGCGTTTCTGGAGTAAAAGACTTTATTCTATAGAAGTTATCAACGATACCTTCTTGTTTTAATTTAAAATACGCATTGGTTTTGAAGAATCCTAATTCCTGTTCATAAACAGTCGCAATTTTACCTAGAGTTTTTAGCAGAGAGTTAAATTCAAGATGCTCTTTTTTCTGCTTATGTAATACTTTAGTTTTATTCTCATCAATTTCTTGGCTAAAGAAGTATTTTGAAGCGTAGGATTGAACATACTCAATCATAGCTTCCATATCTTTTGTTATGCTGTCATATTCAAAACCAAAATTAGGTAGAGATTTTACTTGACCTGCAACTGCCAATTTTAAGGAAAATTCTACATATAGTAAGCAATGATCAAAATACTGACCATCGATTACTATATTCAAACACTTTGTATCGTCATGAGGAATATAAGCTATGGTTTGTATTGTCTCTTGATTTATCGCAAGAGCAAATTCGTCCTTACTTAATTGATATGATCTTTTACCTTTAAAAAGATCTTGCTCTGTATCAGAGACAAAACTATCTTCTGCGCAGATCTTTAAAATATAGTGCTCATAGGAAGAAGGACTGATAGCTACATTTAAATCAAAATCATTATTATCACTTAAAGTCCAAGTGCAACATACTTGTTCTAAAAGTGCATTATTCTGATTTTGAATAAGCTGTATAGATTTAATCACTTTGAACCTTAAAACTTAAAGAATCTATAGTCCGCCATTTCACTTCCAGAGTTGATGATGCGCTTAATAATATTGGCGCATTTGTTCATATTATTAAGATCAAATAGCTCATATAACTCTTCTAAAGCATCTAAATAGCTTTCACCTAAAACATCAATTTGTGGTAGTACTCTTTGTGCAATAGCGTAATCTAAGGCTGTTACCGAAGCTTCATTACCAGTAAGTTTTGTTTCTAGTTTTGGATCAGATAAATATCTTGAAGTTGCAACTACATATTTATCAACAGCATTCTTACATCTATAAGATAACTGTAAATTGAGCTTTATTAAGATATCTTCGACTTTTGCATAGATATCCTTGCACTTTTGAGTCATGCTACCACGTGGAGTAAAGGCTTCTTTAAGCGCATTCCAATTGATAGGTTCAAAAGTGAAGTCCTCAATATCTTTATTTTGAACACCATTGTTAGGTAGAGTAATCACAAAAGCTCTATCTAATAGACGAGGAGATAATCTATCTGTAGTGTGATCATTATTGATAGTTGCCAAGAATCTTAAGGTATCAGGGATATGATATCTTTGGGTACCACTTAAGGAAATAGTACTATTAGCATCTCTTCTGTCACAAATATTCATGAAGTCTGCAAAGTAATATTCCATAGGTGATAGGTTTGCCTCATCAAATAATACAAGATAAGGTAGTTTATCCATACCATGTTGGTATTCAGCTTCTAAGAGCTTGAAACACTCATAGCGTTTAGGATCAGGAGTTTCAAAGGTGCCTGTTAAAGGATTGTGGTAACCAATAAAATCACGTTTAGAATTCCAACCTCTTTCAACTGATACTTGTAAGTAGCGATTAAAGAATTCTTTATCACCCTTCCAATTGTCGCGAATGCAGGTCTTATCAATGTCACAAAGACCTAGTGCTTTACCTAGAATATTACAAATACTAGTTTTACCAGAGCCTGGTGCTCCAGATAAAACAGTTAAAAAGCCTTGGGTGATACAAGCAAGTAAGTTGATATATTCAATATTTGAGTTTTCGTAACGACGGATTTCACTAAGCTTTGAGCAAAGGTAATGGATTAAATCATTATCTTTTTTATTGATAGGATTGATACTCTTGATAATTTCCAAACGTCTATTGTCATTATCAATTTCAATCTTAGCGTTAGCGCCGTTAGCTGCTCTCATGATCTTTGATGTGATCTCATTGTCAAAAGCTAGACTTGCCACCATTGAAGTAGTGTTCTTTAAGCGTTCTTCATATTTACCAATACCATTATCAAAGGATTCATAGTCTTCCTTAGCTTTGGTGATCTTAGCTTCTAATTCTTTTTGTTCACTTTCAAGTCTTGTAAGTTCTGCTTGAGCTAAACTAATGTTGTTAAAGGCTACAAGTAACTCTTTTTTCTCATTTAGTAGATTGTCTACATCATGAGTTTCATTTTCTAAATCCTTAATGCCTTCTTTTAATTCTTTAAGTTTTGCTTCTAGTTTTTTAACTTCGTTTTTCTTTTGGGAGGAAATTTCTTCTAAATGAAGATTCTTAGCAAAATCCTCTTTTAGTTTTTTATCTTGCTCAATTACACCACATACTTGGCTTATGAATTTCTCATCTGAACTTGCGCAGTATTTAAAGATTTCATAGTAGCGCTCTAAGTTCTTGTGGCTATATTCAATCTTGGATACTAATTGCTTAATTCTAGTGAATCTGCCTTGAGTAAAATCATCAAAGCCTTCGCAGTAAAGAGAAGAGCTCATATCTAAAGCTTCTAAGATTTCATCAGAGTCTTTTTCTGTCTCTTCAAGATCATTTAAGCTAAGATGCTTTTCTTCGACATAAATATCTAATAATTTCTCATCAGGAATTACATCTTCTACTTGATATTTAATATAGTTCTCACCTGCTAGGATAATATCTAAATCAGTAAACTGAGGATGTAGGATGAGTTTACTTGGATTGAAAATACTATCTTCAAGTGAAATAGGATTAAGCTTTTGAATAACATCTAACTTAGCTGAGAATGATTCACTATTAGTTGAAGAGCAAGCTGTTAATGAGAAATCTCCAAAGCTATTCTTTTTAACTTTAAAAGGTCCATAATAGTTTTTGCCTAGTCTTAAAACCACGGTATCTTGGTTAAAATAAGTAGGCAAATTTTTTGGATCGTCATCGTTGAAGATCACAAGATTTGGTTTATAAAAATCAAATTCCTCATCTGTATCTTTTGGGGTAACGACACAATATAAGCGGTGAGCAAGGTTAGGATCTTTTGCTGCTGCACAGATACGTTTTTCTTTTACAGCATCTAAAACTACAATCATGTTACCAACTTCACGATGGCTATCAGGCACAATTTCACTGCTGTAGTAAGCTAAATTTACTAAAGAGTGATTACCTAAATTCTGTAAGAATTTTTGAGCAGAAGATCCTATATCGTTGTACTCAAGTTTGATAAAACCATCAGCAGAGTAGAGCTCTTTTCTTTCATTAGCAACCACGTAGTACTCGTTGCCATTCCAACTTAATAAAGGGTAGAAGTTGTAGAACTTACTTCTGTTGATTTCAACGATATTTAAAATACCAGTTACATATTTGATTTCGTTGTCATTTAAAGAGGTATCTTCTTCAACAACTGTTTTATCTAACTTACCGTCAATTAAAGTTACGCGTTTAGTTTCTGACAACTGTTTGATTAGAGAATTTAATTCTTTTTGTTCGGCTTTAACATCAACTTTTGTTACTTTTTCAGAAATCTCTCCTGATGGAGTAGGGAGTGTTTTTTCTTCTAAATTATTTTGATTGTTTTGGTTCTTTTTAACAGGATTAAAAATGTTAAAAATACTGATTGGAGTTTCTGGAAGATTTAGTACTTGAACCAAGGTATCAAGATCATCTTTCTCCTCTTCAGTTAAAGTCTTAGGGTGTAACAAGCTATCACAAAATTCTTCAGTAATTTCACCAAGTTCTGTGGTATCAGGAGCATTTAACTCTTTGACATAAAGACTTACTCTATTACAGCTTAGATTTGCAAAGAAATCATCATGGGATGGGAGAATAACCGCCATTGCAATTGCTAACAAATGCATTTTAGGATCATCTGGGTATTCTTGCTTTGCAAGATTGTAAAATCTTTCAATCACATTGCCCACGATACCATCTTGAATAATTTTGCTTTTTAATTTGTCAGTATGAAAGATTGCCGAGGTGGCATTCATAACGAAAGGACAGACACAAGTCCATAAATCAGTAGGATTTGCATAAATGCAATTTATCATAGATAACCTACTGGTTATTTTTCGTCCATTTTTATAAACAATTTTTTTAAATAATAAGTTATCTATATTCAGTGGCTCTGTAAGCTTAAAGATAACTTCTAGTAATCCAATTTTTAACAGAATTTCAGATTTTTCTGCTCTATTTTCTTTTGGACAGTCATGTTGAGTCATACTTTTTGCTATTGTTTGAGCCAGTGAGGTCATAAGTTTCTTCCTGTAAGTTAATGAATGGGCTGAATATATTTTTATATGTATGATAAATTATGGACAATAAAAATGTTTGTAAACAAGCATTTTTATCGAAAAATTTAACTTATTTTCTTTTCTCTATTTTAAACATCTTTTGATAATTTTTGGGACTAGTTTTGTATTTTTCTTTAAAGGATCTGATGAAATATGATCCGTTATTAAATCCGCAATTATTACTAATTTCAAATATCTTTAATTTTCCCTCTTTAAGCTGTCTTGCGGCAATTTTTAAACGATAGTCAATCAAGTATTGAGTGAAACTTACTCCCATAGTTTTCTTAAAGGTTTTCATGAAATGGCTTTTGGAGACATTCAAACTTTGAGCCATATATTCAATTGACAAGTCTTGCGGGTACATTTGTTGCACTTTAAAAACAGCATCTTTGATAAAACCTAAGGATTTATCAATATTAGAAGGTATATGCGTAGTTTTAGCGTATTTGTTGATAAGTTGAAGTAATTTGAAAATAGTTGAAATTACTAAAAGTTCACCTTTTGAGTAAACATCGTGCCTTTTGTCGATTAGCTCTTGTAGCAGAGGCGTTGCTTCTTTATTTAATGGAGAATATTGCTTTTGGTAGTAAGTAATTTGCTTAAAACCTGACACAAAAGGCTCAATGTACTTTTCATAAAGGTAACTACAAGTGCTTTTATCCACAATAGCATCAGCCCTAAATAAAAAGTTAAAAAAGTCTGCTTTATTATCAAGGTGTTGTTCAATGCTATGAGGTACTTGAGGCGGAATTACAATCAGATCTCCTTTAAAAGCAGTAATTTTTAAGTTATCTACCACAAAACAGGAGCTACCATCCTGCACATAGATTATTTCAAACTCGTCATGCCAATGTAGGGGATAAGCTTTGAAAAAGTCTGGTATTTTGGTGTGATAAATCGCGTAAGGTAAATCTAAAGTACCGTGATTTATAGATTCGTGGTAGTTAATGTGAGCCATGATCGTAATAACTCCTAAGTATACAATGCTATTTTACCTAATATGATAGTATTGTGTTATTTTTAATGCTTTATTGTGCAATTTAATGATATTTTTTCTGATTAAAATGGCTCTATACAAAGTTCAGATATGAGGACATACGAAATGAACTGTGAAGGTATTTTTCATAAATGCGGTTTTAATGACTGCTATGCTTTAAATGAGGAAGAGCTAGTCATCAATTTACATGCTAATAAGAGCGTAGATAAGGTTTTAATTTATTACGAAGATCCTTACCTTAACGACTGTGCTGTAGGTGCTCCATGGGATGGTATCGAAAAATCAATGAAACTTGATTTAGAGCTTCGTTATGAGAATATTTGGACTATTACTTTAAAGCCAAAATTCAAGCGCTTGATGTACTACTTTGTAGTCTTTTCAAAAGATGAGAGTAGGTATGTTTACGAAAATGGTGTTACTAAGAATAATCAATACTACAAACACTATTTTAAATTTGGTTGGATGAATGATTCTGATATTTTTAAAGTACCTAAGTGGGTTGAGAACACTATTTGGTATCAAATCTTCCCAGAGCGTTTTGCAACATCTGGTAGTCCAAAATCCCATCCACTACTAGCTTGGGATGACACTAAGTCAATTGATAGACATTGCTTCTATGGTGGTGATATTAAAGGCGCTACTACTAAGCTTGAGTATTTAAAAGATCTTGGTGTGACAGGTGTCTATTTCAATCCTATCTTTGAGTCTACTGAAAATCATAAATACAACACCACAGACTATACCAAAATTGATAAAGATTTTGGTGATGACAAGGATATGCAAGAGTTTATTTCAAAAGCTCATAGCCTTGGTATTAAGGTCATGATTGATGCTGTGTTTAACCATTCTGGCACTAACTTTTTTGCTTGGCAGGATGTTTTAAAACACGGTAAAGACTCCGCCTATTTTGATTGGTTCTATATCAATGATCTTAGCAATTTAACTCAAAAAAAGAGTACTAAAGATGGCAGATATTTTACTTTTGCTTTTGTAGAAGAAATGCCTAAATTGAATACTAACAATCCAAAGGTAGTTCAGTACTTTTTAGACGTTACTAAAGATTGGCTAAATAGATGGGATCTAGATGGTATTCGTTTTGATGTGGGTAATGAGATATCACATTCTTTTATCAAGACTTTGCGTAGCCACTTAAAGTCAATAAAGCCTGATATTTACTTACTAGGTGAGATTTGGATGGACTCCTCAATGTACATGATGGGGGATGAATATGATTCAGTGATGAATTATCCTTTCTTGCAAAGTGTTGGTAATTTCTTCTT
>JAEWPL010000158.1 GCA_023460615.1 Pseudomonadota bacterium
GTGTACCCTCGTACAGCAAGACTACATCCTATCAATATGCATCAAAACACCTTAAACATTAAGGCTAATGATTTGGTAACCATTCAATAATTGTTTTTCGGTATTGTATCAATTCGTGATATTGATATAATACCGACACTATCTAAAAAAGTCCTTGTAGCTCAGTTGGATAGAGCGTTCGCCTCCTAAGCGAAAGGTCGCGCGTTCAATTCGCGCCAAGGACGCCACCTGTTAAATAAAGGTAAATACCTTACTTATTCCAAGTCCAAACATCTAATATATTTTATCTTTGTAATTTTTTTCTCATCAATTTAAGTTTGGCAATTAAAAGATCTTTTTATCTCCATCATTAATTTTGTAATCTCCATCATTTATGCTATAAATGATGGAGATAATTTAAAAATGAAGGAGATTACGAATGAGAGATTTTGACTATAGAGATGCCCCCAAAAAACTTCTAACTCCTGAAATTTTAAAGTTATTTGCTCAACTTTATGAGCATAAAGGCAAACAGGAACTTTTTATAGAAGCAAATATTGACGAACTAAAAACACTATTAAATGTAGCTCTAATTCAAAGTACAAGCTCATCGAACAGAATAGAAGGCATTTATACAAGTGATAAGCGTATGGAAGAGCTTGTAAATGAAAAATCTGAACCTCGCAACAGATCAGAACAGGAAATTGCAGGATACAGGTTTGTACTTTCCACCATACATGAAAGCTATGAATACATCAACTTAAATCCAAACATAATATTGCAACTGCACCGAGATCTATACTCATATGCAGATGTTGGAGGAACTTTTAAAAACACAGACAATATTATTCAAGAAACAGATGAAAGTGGTAATAAAAAAGTCAGATTTACCCCTGTCAAAGCATATGAAACAAAAGATGCAATAGAAAGGCTCTGTAATAATTTCAAAGAAGCTTGGTATGAGAATAAAATTGATAAAATCATTTTAATTCCGATGTTTATCTTAGACTTTTTATGTATTCATCCATTTAATGATGGAAATGGACGCATGAGTCGTCTTCTTACGCTTCTTCTTTTCTATAAAGCAGGCTTTATAGTAGGCAAATATGTAAGTATGGAAATGCTCATTGAAAAAACTAAAGATACCTATTATGAAGCTTTACTTGAAAGCTCTACGCATTGGCATGAAGGAACTAACAACTATGAGCCATTTGTTAAGTATTATCTTGGGATCTTACTTAAAGCTTACAATGAATTTGAAGAAAGAGTAGAACACTTGAAGCAACGTTCCTTATCCAAGCCTGAGAGAATCAAAAATTTAATTGAGAAAAAAGTTGGAAAGATAACAAAAAAAGAAATTCTAGATTTCTGTCCTGATATCAGCAAAGTTACTATAGAACGTACTTTAACCGAACTTGTAAAAAAAGGTGAAATTACGAAAGTAGGTGCTGGACCTAATACAGCTTATGTACGTAGTTAACAGTATATCTCCATCATTTACCATAAAAATGATGGAGATAATTTTAAAATGAAGAAGATACAATTTTATTAACTTAGAGCTTTATTTCTGGAAGCTCAAAAGTCTTAATTACTTGTTTTTGCTCTTTAGAAATAATGACTACATAGCGATAGAGGTTCTTTTTAAATCTATCAATGCCGTAGTTGCGTGACTCTACTTGAGAGACAGCTTTATCTAAATAAGACATCTAGGCTGTCACCTTCTCTGTAGAGTTTAAGCTCAAACACGTAATAATTTAAATCTGATTTTACGATGATATCTGCTCTACCAGAGCCTGACAAACACTCTCTATCTACATTTGCACCTAGGATTAAAAACTCACGGTAGATAATTTCTCTTAAGCTATTCTCATCATTAAAGATTTTAGTATCTGTTGGTATGCCTTTTACCATGAAATCAATACTTTCTAGAATACTCTTAGAGTCATGATCTATTAAAGCTTGCTCTAGCAGAGCTCCATTGATTTTAAGAAATGGGCTATCTTTTGTAAGGCTTGGTTTGATAATACTATAGTAAAACTCCTGATATAAATAAGACTGCAATTCTACATTTGGAATGCCTAGTCTAAAACCTTGTCTTCCAACTGTCTTTTTTATGGTTAAGTAGCCTGCTTGATATAGGAGCACCACAGGATCAAGATCTTTTGGGTTAACAGCGTTATCAAAATCCAAAACATCAACTACTTCCCCTTCGTCTAGTTGTTTAAGCTTATCTAAAAGTTCTATGGATAAAGAGCTAGATTTAGGCTTGTTGTTAAAATCTTCTAAATAATTAGTGATAAGCTTAGAGCAATTAGCTGTTGAGCACCAATAATTTAAGCATCGAAAGTCATTTGCATCATCAGGTAAAAAGTTAAGTACTGACCAAGGATTGTAAACTTGAACACTTGCGTTCATCTCAAAACAAAAACCAGCATAATGCTCTTTTAATTTTTCACTTACAGCGTCAAGACTAATGTTTAGAGCAGAAGCTGCTTTCTCCAGAAATTCTTTAAAATAAGTTTCAATTTCAGTTTGGGTAAAGCCAACTGACTACTCTCCATGAATGGTGTGTGATGACCGGGGATGGTCAAGCGCACTGTTAAAATGATAACAATTTAATCCTAGGCAATAAAGACTTATCAAAAGGCAGTGCATTTGTTAAACCTATAAA
>JAEWPL010000159.1 GCA_023460615.1 Pseudomonadota bacterium
CCTTCCATTGTTACGAACATTGTGTTTCCAACAGCATAGGAAACAAGAGCGGCGATGAGAGCGGAGAAAGGAAGAACCTTCCAGTCATCCATAAAGATAAATATCCTGAAAAACTTACCGATATAAATTGGAATCTGCCTGAAGCCGCCTCTATGTCTTACATCATTTCCTGCCATTTCTAATCTCTCCATACTTCACGATCAACTCATCAGCCATACCAAGTCCACCTTCCTCCTTCTGGTTGATGACCTTCACGATCTCTTCCATTCTGTCCCTGTCAAAGAACGCTTTTGCTTCTTCAACACGACCATAGAACACCAGTCTTCCTGTCCTATCTGCATCCTTGGCCAAAACGATGACGTCGTCGAAGAGATCAAGGACTCTATCCGGGGAATGAGTAATTACTATGACGATTTTTCCTTCCCTTGAGATTCTATGTAGATGCTCCATCAATTCCCTTGCAAGAACTCCGTCAAGACCTGAATCAGGTTCGTCAAGAATGAAGAGGGAGGGATTGGATACAAACTCCATGGCTATGCTCTCCCTCTTTTTCTGTCCTCCGGATAGCTTACCAACCATGTTGTCTTCAACGGCCTTTAGTCCGAACTCGTCCAGAACGCCATCTACTATTTCGTTCTTTTCCTTATTTGAAATTGATATGGGAAGACGAAGGGAAGCTGCATCGAGAACAGTCTTTCTCACATTATCGTTGTAACGGATCATGTCCATCTGTGGAACGAAACCTATGTCATATTTAACGTCCTCAAAAGACTTATAAACATCTTTTCCGTCAAGAAGAATCTTGGCGTCTGCCTTTTCAAAGCCGGTGATGGCGTTAATGAAAGTAGTCTTACCAGCTCCGGAGCCTCCTACAAGAAGAACCATCCTCCCCTTCGGAATGTTGAGATGGATATCTTTCAAAAGATTTCTCTTATTTAACAAACCACCTACTGTTCTTTTCTTAATATTGATGGAAAGGCCTTCTTTTGTTTCTTGAGCCACCAGACCTGATTCGGAGGCGGCGCTTTTTTTAACTGAAGGAGTATAGACAAAGGCCTTTTTCAGGGCAAAAAACAAGGCTCCAAGGCCAGTAGAGATAATCCACAACGCCACCAATTTCTTTGAAACGGAGAAAACATCGCACATTCCGATGTATATACGCACTTTATAAACAAAAGAACCGATGCCAAGAAGAAGAGACAAGACATCCAACATGTAGACCATCCCGTTAAATTGAGGGAAAAAGTTCTGAATAATACTGGATGTCATTTGAAAAAAGTAATTGAAAAAATAAAGAACGAAGAACGTCCGTCCGTTCTCTTCTTTTTGTGCACATTGGCTAAGTTTATAGAATCTATATAGAGGAACCAAAGCCCACCATTTGTTTTCCCCGCACTTCCTGAATAAAAGCCACAGACCTATAGTGTCAAGGGAGAAAAAGAGTATCTGGAGTATATCTAAATTCATATTATCCTCCGGGTGATGTAATCATCACAAATTTCATCGTGTAAATAATACAAAAATAATACCAACGAAATAACGTTTTTACATCTTTCGTTGACTATAATTTCAAAAAAACTTATCAATCACAGCACCTTTGATATGGTCCCCAAAAAGGTAACACTTTTGTGTACCAGTGAATCACTCTAGGTAACACATACTTTAGATATGGTTCCATTCAGGTAACAGCTACTGTATATCTCTCCTCTTCTTCTTTGTCAAAGGTTATCTTCATCCTTTGTCGTCCTAAGGAACCTCAAGTGCACCGCATATACCTCAAGGCTGATAACCGATGTGCCGACGAAAGCCATAAACGACAACAATATACAGCCTTTTCGGCATAAAGTGTCCGGAGGCGGTTGACTTCACATCCGAAGGAGGACTCGACTATTCCTTTGAAGTGAAGAAGGAAAGAACTCAGGAACCTGCCGTGGATTGCAGTAAGGATGATGTTCCCAAAAGGAAGGCGGGAAGGCCAAAGGGAAGCCTCAACAGGAAGACGCTGGAAAGAATGAAGATGGAAGCTGAAAATCCTCTTAAAGAGGAAACCTGGCAGGCCCAAGGGTTCCAGGAACAAGAAGAACAAGGTGCCGGATAAGTGATTTTCATAATCCCAATTACGCATGAGGATGTGTGATTATAAAAAGTGGTCGGGAATTAGAGTTTATTTACGTCGTGAGTATTTTTTGTCTCATAAAAACAGAAGAAAAAAGGAAATGAAGGTGTTTTCTTGTATACTTATGCAGTAATCTATGCACAAATTTTCAAGCAATTAGAGTTTTGCAATTTCCTCTAAAAAATTATAATTTCTTATATCATTTTTTTGAAGAATAAAGAACAATGACTTTATACTTAGGTAAGGAAGTCTCATGAAAAGAAAAATTACGTTGCTTTCATTTTTGGTATTCTCTTGTTCTCTTCTATTCTCTCTCCCCCTCATTGGCTTTAAAGAAGGTGAGAATTACATACCCAATGGTTTTTCAATGGGAATGGGCAATGACACTTTCGCCATCGGAGGTCTCAGCTATAATTATGACGACCAGCTGTCATTTTCAGAGCACTTCTCCCTTTCAGCACCTGCATATGAAATAAAAGTAAATATGCTTGCATTCACAAATAGAGGATGGAGAGATGGTTGGGATATCCACGACCATTCCCTCAAAAGTAATGACGGGGGATCAGGAGCCCCTATGCAAGGTAGATATGACATGACTGAGATACTCCTTGCCCTCCCTGTGAATTTTTCTTTTTCAAACCGTCTCATGCTATTCGTCACTATCGAAGGAGGTATCTCCATAGTGGGTAACCAGCACTACGAAGTGTTACAAAATACCCTGCACACAATAAAAGGAATATCCCGTGTATTTGTAGATTATGATAGTGACCAAAATGTTTTCTATCCTACATTCAACGGAAAAATAGGTTTTGGAACATCAATAGTGGAACTTGAGAAGACCAGTCTCTTTCTAGCCATAGAGAATGAAAGCAGGAATGCATTTGGCTTTGAGTACAGCAACACAATAGATGCAGTTTTTGGGCTTACAGACAGATCGAAAGATATTCTTACCGCTTCCATCGGTTACACATGGGCAAAAACAGAGTCTGACTGGCTGACTCAAAAGCTATATAGGGAATATGCCCACGGACCTGTGTTGGGGTTGAAGATCGATACAGGAACTGTAAAACTCAATTACTATACTTACCTGAGTTCTCGTTATGGATTTGGAACCATAAGCTTTGATGTTTTATCTTTCTTCAACGAGAGCACATGGAATAAAAATAATATTTTTGTCAATGTGGGAAACGTAAAGATGATGAACACTCAGTTCTACTTCATCGGAATGGAGTTCCCAATAACAGACACAAAACTTCTCATAACGACGGATACAAGATATATTTCGGGAAACCCAGCCTTCAAGACATGGATAGAAGAAACAGATGAGACACTCTCAACAGAACCCAGATTCAAAAGAGCCTATGACAGTTTCTTCCTAGGGGTCAAATATGAGTTTACATCTCAAGATACAAAGGGATGGGTCACTCCCTACTCCAAGGCTGCACTTGGAGTCATGAGATGGCAGAAAGTGGCATTGATGAACATGATGAACTTCGATAAGGCAAAAGAAGAATGGGGTGAATTATGGCCGGATGAACTTACAGGTGTACACTCTACATCATCAAAGAGGCTTCTTTCTTTTGCCTTGGATGCCGAAATCGGTCTGACACTTATTCCGGAAGGGTTGCTCTCTTCTTCAACTACGACTATCCAGATTAATCTTTTTGGCGGAGTGACAATAATACACAACCCGAAAGCAGTCGAAAATCACTTGGATATGGAAACTGAAGACGCAAATAGAGTATCAGCAATCATGCCTAGATTCGGTGTTTCCATGAGATTTGGATTTGATGTGTAATTATCGACATACACTATCGTAAAAAGTATAATTTCATACTGTTTTCCACTACACTGCCTACCGAAAACAGCTTATTCAGTAATCAATGGAGGAATCATGTTTATACTCAGCCAATGGTCGCACCCACTCCGATCAATGGGTTTGGTGCATATCGTCGGAATTCTATCAGCCATTCTATCAGGTATATGTGGAGGATTACTTGCAAAGAAGCAGAATAAACCGAATAGAGTTTATTCTTGTATAGGAATATCCTTCATCGTTCTGGAACTTATGAAAGTCGTATTCATGTTGATGACAACAGGTACTTATCCTCTTGAAAGAATTCCTTTTCAAATGTGTACCGTAGAGCTCTTTTTCCTATGGGCGATACCTTTTATCAAGAAGGAGAGAATCAAGAAAGGGATGATCGCTTACACGATCTTCGGCTTGATGGCGGCGATATTCTATTATGTAAAACCAGCAACGATCCTCACATCAGAGTACATATTCCTCAGCCTCCAGGCAATGGTTTGGCACGACCTGGTGATTATGATCGGAGTCTTTTCCATCGTCTACTATAAGATCTATGGAAAGAAAGGAAAGAGCTATATTATCGATGGCTATTTCTTCTGGCTGTCTTTTGCCCTCCTGGCTGTGATATTGAATGTAATATGTGCCACAACCATTCCAGAAACTAATGTGAACTTCTTTTATCTCTCTCCGATTCAGGAAAATATAGTTTATCCTGTACTCAACATATTGTTCAAAGAGCCCAAACCATATCCACTCTTTATCCTAGGCTTCATCATCTATTATTCCTTAGGTGTTGCCGCCATGTATGGAGTCTTGACTGCAATCGGAATGATAAGGGACAGAAGAGGGATAAAACAATGAAACGCCACCCCATATCAAGAATAGTTTTGAGAAATAAGGTCAGAAGTGCATTTGCACTTATTCTCTCCGTCACAATATTCATCTTTGTATTGGCTTCGGTGGTCATAGGACTACTTACCACTCCAAGCAGTATTACTCCGGAAAGAGGAAGCAGAGTGTTCATGCTCTTTACAGTGAATTCAAACCTTGTTGCTGCAGCAGGAGCAATTTGTGTTCTTCCATATGCAGTGGATGGGCTCAGAAACAGGTGGCATCGTATCCCAAAGTGGGTTGACAGGCTTCTTTATTGTGGAACCCTTTCTGTGAACATGACACTGGACTTTGCTCTTTTGATTCTTCTCCCAAGAATGGGAAACGTAGCTGTCACCGGCATGAATCTAGGGCTACATGTGGTCTGTCCCATTCTCACCATCATACTTTTTTTGTGCATTGAAAACTCACGCATACTTACCTATGTCGATAGTCTTTTATCTCTGATACCTTATTTCTTATATGCAACCATATATTTCACTATGGTGGTAGCTCTGAAGAAATGGCGTGACATCTATGGCTTGGTGGATCGCTTGGGACCAATCGGCGCCATAGCCGCAATGACTTTCTTCGCCCTCTCTCTTTCTGCTGTATTGAGAATTATACACAACTATCTTTCATTCAAAGGCTCCAAAAGACTTTCGAAAGACCTGTTGTCTATCGATAATCTCCAAAACCACATCTCGCTCTCTGATGCAATCGACCGTCTCGCGTCTCTTTACGTCAACTC
>JAEWPL010000160.1 GCA_023460615.1 Pseudomonadota bacterium
GCTTTAGATCCTCCTTTAAATTTCATTTATAGTTTTGGTGTCTTTATTTAGCTTAGGCTCAGACTTTAAGTTTTAAGTCACAGCCCACAGATCTGAAAAGGTTATGAACTTTTAGAAACTTTCCCTATCAAGGAGTATATATGCAAAGAATTCCAGTTGGTATTACAAGCTTTACCCAAGCTAAAAATAAAGATTTACTTTTTATTGACAAATCAAAAGAGCTTTTATATCTCGTACAACATTACAAGTTTGCTTTTTTATCTAGACCTAGGCAATTTGGAAAATCACTACTTCTAGGTGCTATTAAAACCTTGTTTTCAAAAGGCATTGAGCCATATTTTAAAGGTACCTATATATCAGGAAGTAACGACGATGGCTCTCCCCATTGGGATGAACCTCTATATCCAGTAGTAAGCCTAGATTTCTCAGGTTGTGTAAATAAGTCATTAGACACTTTTAGACAATTGTTTGTAGCCAATTTAAATCTAATTGCCTCAACATTAGACTTAGAGCCAATCTACCTAAAAAGAAATATTGCTCAAAGTTTTATTGATTTCTCAAATATGTTAGTCAAAAAGTATCCTCAAGGCTACGTATTGTTAATTGATGAATACAACACACCATTAAACCATTTAATCGGTGATAGCAAAGCCTTTGAAAAAATTAGAAATGAGCTTCATTACTTGTACGCTAATATCAAACAAAGCAAGATCTCAGCTCATCTAAGATTCATGCTAGTCACAGGCATTACTCAATATGAAGATCTTCATCTATCAACTTATAACCTCACAGACGCAACTTACGATAGTAATCTAGCTACAATCCTTGGATACACCAAAGAGGAGATCCTTTATTACTTTAAAGACTACCTCAAAATTGCCATTGAAAAATTACATCATTGCAAGATTGAAGATCTTGATAATACAACCTTTCAAGCCTATCAAGATAATCTTCTAAAAACTCTTGAGACTTATTATGGCAATTACTGTTTTGACGAGTATGGAAAGAAAACCGTACTCTCACCTTGGTCTGTAAACAACTTCTTTAAAGCTGCAGATGATCAAACCAAAATTTGCTTTAATGACTATTGGTTCGATGCAGGTGGTCTTCCACCTGAACTTGAGTATTACCTAAAGCACAACTTTAAAGAATTTCTCAAGATCTATCAAAACCAGTGTCATCTTGACTGTTTTACTATCAAGCATCCACGCTCTATTCATGATTTGGATTTTAGACATTTACTCTTGCAAACGGGTTATCTTACTTTATCCAAAGGTTCTAGTTTATTAGATGGAGGTGTATTAGTAACCTTTCCAAATTTAGAGTTAAGACAGGCTTTAACAAGACTTTGTTTGTACGAGAACTTTGGAGACTACGCTCTTAGATTCAGAGTGAATTTTAAAAAGTTTCTTGAACAGGGCTCAGCTCAAGAGATCTTTGATAAGCTCAATGAGATTTTAGCTACTGTGACTGCTTTTAAGCCTAAACTTGAACTTGAAGATGAGAACCAAGTTAAAACCTTATTTGAGATGTTTGCTCTAAGCACAGGTGTTAATAGCTATGCTCTTTCTCAAGAAATTGCTGATAGCAAGCTTGATTTTCAAGCATGCTCATGTTTAATTCTTAAGACAAAAACTAAAACCGTAGTGATTCAATTTACAGCTGAATCAAGTATTGGTGATTGTAATTCTCACACTTTAGATCCTGGACCTAAAAATTTAATATCTGATCTTTTGCAAGAACACCTCAAAGAAGATCTTCATCATAATGAGTATGACAACACAAATAATCAAATGCTCTTTCTTAAGGTAGATTATGATGCTGCATCAAAGAGGCTTTCTTATCTAAGAAAAGTAGACTAAGTAAGCTAAAGCACTTTGAAAACGACAAATACAAGTTTGAATATATTAACGGTCAAAACTGTAATGCTTACTTTTTATTAAACAGACTGATTGGTTGTGATGCAAGGTAATTACACGACAATATGATTCTAATCTAATCCCATATTGTCGTGTACACCGTACCAAAAAACATCCTCCACAATCTGCACAACTTTCAAAGCAAAATTAAAAACTAATTCTAATGGCCACAGGATAAGTGTCTTCTCTTGCCACCAAACAAGCTCTTCAAAAAAAAGATTTAAGAATAAATAATGCTATCTTTAACTTAATAGTTTCCCTATTCTCTTTTAAAAGTTCTCCAGCATTTTAAGTTTATTTGCTCCAATTCACCTAGACAATGCTCCAATAGTTCGTAATTTTCGACTTTCACCCCCTACACCAATTTTCAAACTTTTTTCAAAAATTGCATTCAAAAACTTCCTATAAATCAAAGTATTATTTTTGCAAGATTTTTTATTTTCTCTTATCTAGCACTTTCTGAAATTAAGGATCTTCTTTTTAAAAATCGTAGTTTACAATATGGCAAAAATTTGAAGCTATCTTTTAAAGCTTACTTTTAAAGCTTACTTAAAAAAGAATATTGAAAGGATCACCTTTATGATTACGCTGCTTTTAAAGCCATTTATCTTTTTTCCTTTAATCTCTGTAATAGGCTATTACTTTATAACTCAAGCTTTATGTTTAGTTCGTAAACCTACAGCTATGCTGCTACAAGATGAGGTTACAAGTTTTTATTACCTCTATCAGCATAAAACCAATGACTACATCGATACTGTCAACAGTACTGATTTTTTCTTAAGTTTTCTGCGTAAGATCTTTGCAAGCTTGGATTTAGAGGCTTTATACGACTTGTACTTATTCAGAGCTTTAT
>JAEWPL010000161.1 GCA_023460615.1 Pseudomonadota bacterium
AGATCCTGCAATAACAGAAGATCCTAATAGTGGTGCTTAATTAAAGACAGGCATGTATGAATAACCTACTCTCAAGATTACAAGCTGTAGATTTACCTGAAGAAGAGCAAACACCTCTTTTATCAGGTCGTCTTACTCGTGTAGTAGGCCTTACGCTAGAGGCAGTTGGTATCAAAGTGCCTTTAGGTCAACGTTGTCGTATTCAAACCGCCTCTGGTCCTATGGATGCTGAAGTCGTAGGTTTCTCAGGCACAACAACCTATTTAATGCCAACTACCGATATTATCGATGTACAAAATGGTGATATCGTAACTCCCATTTCTGCAAAAGAGGATTATCCATACGGTTTGCACCTTTTAGGTCGTGTAGTAGACGGTATTGGTAATCCTATTGATGGTAAAGGACCATTAGTTGCTACTACCTCTACTAAGTGGCATCCTAAAAAATTAAACCCAATGGCAAGACGCCCTATTAAAGAGCCATTAGATGTTGGAGTAAAAGCTATCAATGCTTTACTTACTATAGGCCAAGGTCAAAGAATTGGTTTATTTGCAGGCTCTGGTGTAGGTAAGTCTGTCCTTTTAGGTATGATGACTCGTGGAACTACTGCTGATATTGTGGTAGTAGGTCTTATAGGCGAGCGTGGTCGTGAGGTAAAAGAGTTTATTGACGACATTTTAGGAGAGGAGGGCAGATCTCGTGCTGTGGTTGTTGCAGCTCCTGCTGATGCTTCACCTTTAATGCGTTTAAAAGGTTGTGAAACTACTTTATCTATTGCAGAGTACTTTAGAGATCAAGGCTATAATGTACTATTAATGATTGACTCTCTAACCCGTTATGCCATGGCACAGCGTGAAATTGCGCTAGCTGTAGGTGAGCCTCCTGCTACTAAAGGTTACCCACCATCAGTATTTGCAAAGTTACCAGCCTTAGTTGAAAGAGCCGGTAATGGTGGTCAAGATCAAGGCTCTATCACCGCCTTTTTCACAGTGTTAGTTGAAGGTGACGACTTGCAAGATCCTATTGCCGATTCTGCCCGTGCAATCTTAGATGGTCACATTGTTTTATCTCGTGAGCTTGCAGACTCTGGTCACTTCCCTGCTATTGATGTTGAAAAATCTGTAAGCCGTGTGATGCCAGCTGTAGTTACTCAAGAGCATATGGTTATGGCAAGAACCATTAGACAGTGTTTAGCTCAATACACTCAAAGCCGTGAGTTAATCCAAATTGGTGCTTATCAAAAAGGCTCTGATCCTAGAGTTGATCAAGCTATTATGATTAAGCCTTATATTGATGAGTTCACCGTACAAGGTATGAAAGAAATTGTGCCTTATAAAGCTTCTTTACAAGGCTTAGAGCAATTGTCGATGATCCTAATTCAAGATGCACAGCAAAAAGTAAATGCTATGCAACAAGGTGGTCAAGTTGCAGTAAACAATCAAGCTGCAGCTCCAAAGCAGGGAGCTTCTGTTGCAATTAGATCTACTAATGGCAACACTGGTGCTAGCATTAGACCATCAGTAAGAGCACAATAGGCTAGACTATGAGTGATGATAAAGCCTTATTGCTAGTTTTAGATTTGCGTAAAAAGGAAGAAGACAAAGCTCTAGAGCTTTGGACAGATGCTAAAAACGCGGTTATTAACTTTCAAAAACAAATTGAGCAATTAGTACAATTTGAAGGTATTTATCAAAGGGAGCTTGAAGCTAAATCAAGACAAGCTCTAGATATGCAAGCTTACCTATCCTACCAGCAATTTATCGAGAAATTGTCTAAAATTAAGCTTCGCCAAGAAGCAGGTCTTGTGCAATTGCAACAGCAAGAACAAAGAGCTAAAGACAATTATCTTGAAAAGCAAAAGCAACGCAAAATCATTGAAACTTTACTTGAAAAGCACAAAATGCAGCGTCGCATTAAAGAAGCTAAAGCAGAGCAGAGACTTACTGATGAGTTAGTCTGCTCAAAACAAGCTAGAGTGTTAATCGATAAAAATTAAGACTTTCTCCAATTGTAAAAGTTTGAGTGAGCTGCAGTGATCTCGTCGTGATCATCTTCTTTTACTAAGATCATATTGTCAGGTGTATCAGCTCCTCCTTCACTTAAAGGTACGATGTGGTGAACTTCATATCCTTCAGGTACACTATTAAAGCCATGCTGAGCTAAAAACTCATTACGAGCACTTAAATCTCTTTGAATATCATCTGAGTCAAGATGGTCAGTACCTGAAACTTCTCCTAGCTGTTTTAACTCCTCTAGATCAGAGCTATCACCTGTGAAAACTCCATTTTCAGTGAAACTGTTGGTTGAGCCTTTTGGTAATAAGCCACTATCAGTGTCAACAGCATCAGTAACATCATCAGCTAATAAAGAGCCTCCAACACAGCCTACAGCATCTGCTACTACAAAAGCAGTCGCTAGCGTGGCTAGACTTTGTGAGGTTTTAGCATCTAAAAATGGCTTGTTTCTATCCTCAAGGCAATC
This sequence comes from Pseudomonadota bacterium, assembly GCA_023460615.1. Classification (GTDB taxonomy): domain Bacteria; phylum Pseudomonadota; class Gammaproteobacteria; order Enterobacterales; family Succinivibrionaceae; genus Succinivibrio. Next base: position 2,482 of record JAEWPL010000161.1, read on the forward strand.
AGCACATTGTCCTAAAACCTGTCCTGCTGCAAGAATAGATTGCTCAATGCCATTACAAGCACTTTTAACTTTTTTTGTGGCAATTTCTCCTGCTTGATTAAAATCCCCTTTAACTAAAGAATTAGTTAAAGCTAATGCATCTTTGGCAGTATTTACTGTGCCTGATACTACGTTGCATACTGCTTTAACGCCTATAGCGCCTATGATAACTGTGTTTCTAAAGATTCTCATGCCATCTACCTTCTCTTTTATTAAGTGTAGTTCATTTTTTGCAAAGCTAAAGAAAAGTCAAATTTGACATTGGCAAAGAGCAGAGCAATTGCCTTGAGGTTAGTGTGATAAATAGCTTTACTATGTTGGCATTTTAATTGCATTAAAAAGTATATAAAAGTGGTTAAGACTGTAAATGCAATTTTAACTATCTAATTTATAAAGAGAAAATAATATTTAATAAATACTGAGAGGATATGAAATGCAAAATATAGGCAATACATATCAAACAAAGCAAAGTGAATTTGCCACAAGTGGCAAAACTGTCAAGACTGATGTTAAGGCAGCTTTTGACTTTGCAGCTATTTTTTCAGATCTTAATGCTAAAAGTGATAGCCATACTAATCTTACTAATGTAATGGCTAGTGCTAAAGACAATCGTTTAAATGCAGTAAAACAAAGTAATACTAAAAAGACTGCAGCAAAAGAAGATCTTCGTAAAGATAATTCCATCAATAAAGATAATGAAGATCCTGAGGAGAAAAAGGCTAAAAATAAAGATAAGACCTCAGTAACTGAAGATCTTAGCTTAGCTTTAAAAGATCTTAATGCTTTGCTAGAAGATACCAATCAAGAAGATCTTCAAGTGCAAATTGATCCTGCAACAGCTTCTAAGGACTTTTTATCAGTACCACAAGATAACCTTGAATTAGCCTCTGATTATGTACCAACCGATCTTGTAGTTGACACAAAGGTAAATCAGCATACAGATAATGCAAAGGTAACAGACGATACAGTTGATTTAGTGTTAACCTCTAACACTAATAATTCAAAGCTTTTAAATGAGTTAAAACAGTTTGCAAATAACACTAATAATTCAAAGCTTTTAAATGAATTAAAACAGTTTGCAAATTCTCAAGATACTGAAGTTTTAGATTTATCCACAGATAAACTTAAGGAGTTTTTGTCAAAAGTTGATGTGTCTTCTTTAAGTGAACAGGACTTTGCAACTTTTAAATTCTTAAAAGAGCAAAGTGTAACTTTAGATAGCTCTAAAACACTTTTAAACTTACAGCAACAACTTGCTGCATTGTCTTCTAGCAAGTTAACGCAGGCAAATGATCCTCTTTTAAGTAATAAGGTTTCAGTAAGTAACTTATTAAATGAGCTTGATGGCAAGGTAAATTTGAACACTGATACTACAACTATCAGTGCAGATGAGGATTTTGGTTTTAAAGACTTTGAGAATATTGAAAATAGCTTGAAGTTATCAAAACTTTTAGACGATGAACTTCAGGATTTAGATACTAAAGAGCAAATCAATTCTATTATGGATGCTAAAGATAAAGCAAACGCTAATACTTTAGCTCGTTCTTTAGAATTGTTAAAACAAGCATCTTCTGGCATGAATGTAAGTCCACGCATGAACATGACAAGTTCTGATAGGGTAGATAGCAATCTTGTAGCTTCAAAAGGCACTTTAGAGGCTGCTATAATTTCAAATCAAAAAGAGATTTTCTCCTCAAACTCTGCCTTTGAAAATGGCTCTTTTAGTGAAAACTCAAATTCACAACAGTCTTTTAATCAGCACTTTTTAAATAGCTTAAATCAGGCTAATAAAACTGTAAGTACTGAGAGTAAGCCTACTTTAAATCAAACTCCTGATTTACTTACTCTGTCAAAGAATTTAAAGGAAAATGCTGAAGCTTTAACTGAAAAAGTTATGAAGATGGCAAGTCGTAACCTTAAGAGTATGGTTTTAGATTTAAATCCAACTAACTTAGGTAAGATGAAAATTACTTTAGATTTAACCTCT
>JAEWPL010000162.1 GCA_023460615.1 Pseudomonadota bacterium
CACAAGAGCTTTCAATACCTAGAATGCGCATTTTTCAACCTTACAAAAACAAACAGCTCATTTTAACAAACATTAGTTTGTTTGTTTACCTATATTTTTAACATAAAGGTTACAGGACCGTCATTCTCAAGAGTTACCTTCATATCAGCTGCAAATACACCTTCTTGAACAGTTGGTAACTTTTGATGAGCATAAGCGGTAAACTTTGCGTATAGCTCTTTAGCTTCATTTGGAGCCATGGCAGGATCAAAACTTGGGCGATTGCCAGCATTGGTGTTAGCTGCTAATGTAAATTGAGATACCAAAAGCACATTACCGTTTACCTGCTCTACATTAAGGTTCATCTTGTCATTCTCATCATGGAAGATACGGTACTTTAAGATCTTATCAAACATCTTTTTACACTTAGCTTCATCATCTCCTTTTTCAAGACCAATAAAAGCTAAGATACCTTTTTCAATTGAACCTGTAACTTGATTATCTACCACTACTTTGGCGTAATTTACTCTTTGTAATAGTGCTAACATAAGATCTCCTAAAATATTTTGCTCCATTATAGACAATCTACTAAAATAGTCCAAAAAGGAATGGAAGATGTTACTTAATTTATTGTGTGTAGGTTTAGGTGGATTTGTTGGTGCAATTTTACGTGCACTTACAGGCATTGTTGTAAGCAAAATTGTACTGTTAAGTGCTTTTCCTTACGCTACTTTAATTGTTAATATCTTAGGCTCATTTTTAATTGGCATGTTGCTTACAAGCTCTTATGTACTGTCAAATCCGAATTTAAAATCCTTTTTAACCGCAGGTTTATTAGGTGGTCTTACAACCTTTTCAACCTTTAGCTTTGATACGCTATCTTTAATTGAGCATCGCTTTTTTACTGCAGCTGTTTTAAATGTAGCTCTTAATGTAGGACTTGCTTTAATTGCTTGTTTTTTAGGATCTGTGCTTGTAAAACACTTGTCTTAAAACAAAAAAGCTACCTTGTAAAAAGAGAGCTAAAAGTTTTGGCAAATTAAAATGTATTAGTAATTCTCATCAATTGCAGTCTTAATCTCCTCAAAAGCTTTATCTACTGCTTCTTTTACATCAACTGTATTAGTTAAAATCTCCAAAGAAGTTGATAAAAAAACTAACAGAAGCAGTATTGCAACTTACTCAAAGATACTACGGACAATCCTTTGATTGTAATAAATCAAGACTTAAAATGGCTGTAGTTTATGATGCTAATAAAAAGAAGCTTGTAGCCTACAAAGAGTGTTAAGAAATTTAGGAAGGATAGTTTAAAACTAGATTTTCATCATGGAAAATTATTAATTTTAAGTTTACAGATAGCTACTTTTAGCTTATAATAACTGCGTTTTTTTACCGTCAAAGACATAATTGTCTTTTGACATTGGATATTTATAAGTGAGGTGGTTTTCCACATGCCAGTCATAAAAGTACGTGAGAACGAGCCATTTGACGTTGCCTTAAGACGTTTCAAGCGCTCTTGCGAAAAAGCAGGTATCTTAGCTGATGTAAGAGCTCGTGAATTCTATGAGAAGCCAACAACTGTACGTAAGCGTGCAAAGGCTTCTGCAATTAAGCGTCACGCCAAAAAGTTGGCCCGCGAAAATGCGCGCCATACAAGACTTTACTAATCACGCATCTTTGTCGCAAGACATGGCTGTAACATTAGTCTAGTTGCTTGTGTGCACTAGCTAAGTTCTTAAGGTAAAACTTAAGAGGCTAAGGAAACAAAGGGTAAGCTAAAAGCTTACCCTTATTTTTTATTGCTTAGTTTCCTTTATTAAATTTTGCAATAATAGCTTCATGAGTGTTGTCCTTCCAAAACTTTAAGACTCTCTTTACCCACGAAACACCTTGTTGATCCATATTGATATCTGGACCTAAACCAAAGCCATGGGCTAAACCAGGTAATACAATATGCATGGCAGGTATTTTAAGCTCTTCAAGATTAGCAATAGCAGAGCGTAAAACAGAGTGATTTACGATTTTATCTTGCTGTCCTACTACAATTACAGTAGGTACATCTCTTTTAGTAGCGTAGTAGCTAATTGGATATAATAAGACATTCATAGTAGGTCTAACTTTTAGCTTACCAGCAAGATTTCCTTTGTTATCATGATGGGTAACATTGATTATTACCTGAGCACCAACAGAGGTGCCCCATAAAGAATAATTATTAGGATCGACATTTAGTATTTCTGCATGATTTTGAATATAGGCAATTGCATCAACTAAGTATAATGACAAATCGACAACTCGCTTTGAAGATTGAGTTAATACAAAAGCGTTATAACCTTGTTTTGACAATTCTAAAGCTAAAGGGAAGCCTTCATGCATGATTGACTGATAACCAAAACCTCCAGATACAATCACTGCAAAAGGAGCATCTGCTTTACCTCTAAAATAGAATATGCCCATATTGTTGTTTTCATTATGAGGGTAAATCTTATAAAAGACCTTTTGCCCAAAGTCTGCAATATCAGCTAGATACTCAACACATTCTACCGTCTCATAAGCACTAACATTATGATGTAAAGGCATAAGTTTATAGAGATCTTCTAAAGGAAGGTCAAGATCTGATTTCTTTTTAATTGGAAACAGTAAATTCTTAAAGGATCTAAATTCACTGTAATCCATGACTTTACCTATCGTGGACTTTTCAGAAAAGTGCATATTTAAGGCAAGATTTTTAATCTTTTCTCCAAGTACCACTCTATCTACATCAGAATCATCATTTAACAAAAGATTCTGATAAGGATATGTTTCTTCATTGTTCAATGCAAGAGTCTGAAAGCTTAGTGCACTGCACAAAAGCATACTTAATAATAGTTTTTTGAACATGCAAAGCCTTTATTAAAGTTTAGTGTTGCAAAAAGATTATTTGTCTAAGATTAGGTATAAATAATGTTAAAAAGGATGTCAAAATTAGGACTAGATTATTGTGAGAAAAGGCAGTTTCAGGGTGCAAAACTGCCTTTAAGATCATATTTTTAGGTTAAGTTTATTATACAGTCAAAGTTAAGGTAACTCATTACCAGCAGCAAGATAAATCTCATACCACTGTTTTCTAGTAAGCTCGATATCACCTGCTTTAGCACTATCAATTACACGGGTAGCTTTAGTAGTACCGATAACAGCTTGCATTAGTTTAGCAACCTTTAAAACCCAAGCAATAGCGACTACTTGAGAGGAGACGTTAAGCTCCCCTGCAATCTTATCTAAAACAGAATTTAGTTTTAGATAAAGAGGAGATCCTACAAATACACCTTTGAAAAACCCGTACTGCATTACAGACCAAGCTTGAACTACAATACCATTTAGCTTGCAATACTCTAAAATACCACCATCTCGCATGATAGCAGGATCATTATCCATATTTGCATTAAAGCCAGCATTTAACATTGGGGTATGGCAAACACTTAGCTGTACTTGGTTAGCGCAAATTGGGCAATCTAAACCACTCTTTAGATATTTCATCTGCATAGGGTTCATATTGCTTACACCAAAGTTTAAAACTTTGCCATCACTTAAAAGCTTGTTAAAAGCCTCCCCTATCTCACTAGGATCCATTAGGGCATCAGGGCGATGTAACAATAGGCAATCTAAGTGATCGGTATTAAGTCTTTTTAAGGAGCCTTCTACACAACTTATAATGTAGTCTTTTGAAAAATCAAAGTAAGTCAAATCAGCATCTTTTCTGATACCGCACTTACTTTGTAAAAAGAAGTTATCACGCAAGGAAGTTTGCTTTGAAAAAGCCTCACCAAGTAGAGACTCAGCTTTACCTTTTGAGTAACAATCTGCGATATCTAAAAAGTTAATACCTGCATCTAAACTGGTTTCAAGTAAATTTACAATCTCTAAGACATTAAGCTCTGGTATACGCATACATCCTAAAGCAATTTTAGAAACCTTTTGTTTATTAGCACCAAACTCAATATATTTCATTTTTAGGCCACCTAAAAACTAATGGTTAGCAATATTTCTCATAGGTTCGTTGTTCATATAAGCTTCTACATTTGAAGCTGCAATTTTTACAATACGCTCTAAAGTCTCTTGCAAGAAGAACCAACCTGCCACATGAGGAGTAATTAAAATTCTTGGTTCACTCCACAATGGGTTATCCTGTGGTAAAGGTTCAGGAGTAGTTACATCTAAAGCAGCGCCTTGTAATTTATTTGCTCTGATAACCTCAAGCAGTGAGTTCTGATCAACTGCATCACCACGACCTACATTGATAAAGTAAGCACCTGTCTTCATCATCAAGAAGGTTCTTTGATTAAAGAGGTTAACAGTTTTAGGTGAGCTTGGTAGTACATTTACTACAATATCCGACTGCGGCAGGATTTTATCTAAATCGTCTAAGGTATAAAGCTCATCGATATAGTCTGGCTTATCATTAAGATTACGACGAACACCAATAACTTTTTTAGCACCTAGTGCTTTTACTTTTTTAGCATAACTTCTGCCAATATCGCCTAAACCAAAGACTGCAATGGTTGCCCCTTCAACAGAGGTGATTTTGCCGCAATCAGACCAATCCTTACGATTTTGCTTATCACGATATAAATGAAAGTGTCTAATCAAGCTAAAGGTCATAGCTAAAATATGCTCACCTACAGCAGGGCTAAAGGCACCTACACTAGTACAAAGGATAGTCTTTTTAGGAAGCTTACCAACATAGTTATCATAACCTGCAGAATTAAGCTGTAAAAACTCTAAATCATCTGCATCTGAAAGTAAATTTGGGTTTACATTACCTACAATAATGTTCTTACCTTTAATGTCCTCTGCTGTTACATCCTTTTGCTTTTTCACGGTAATGTTTAAATTTCCAATTGCCTTAAATAGGTCAATATGACGTGGTTCAACATCTAAAGCGATAAGTAAATTTTTTGCCATTTGTATCTCCAAGATTATTTGTTTAATTATTCTTCAAAAGGATATTTAATGCCTAACTGAGCACGAATAGAATCTAATAAATTCATGATATATAAAGTTCTCTCATGAGGCATTTGCTCGCATTCACAAACTCCTGCTTCAATTGCCTTTACACAAGCGACTACCTCATACTCGTACCCTGTGTACTGCTTTGGACATTTTATTTCTTTGATTAGTTGATATTGTTTGTTAAAAACTTGAATAGACTGAGGATTGTTGATGTTCTCAACCTGAATAAAACCGTCTTTACAGTGGATCATGCCATAGCGGTCTGATACACACATTGCACTTGAGCACAATACTGCCATGCGAGCAGAATCTGCATAAGTTAAGGTAATAGAATTAGATACATCTACACCTTCTTGATTTTTAATGCAGGTTGCTTCAACTCCTGTAGGATCACCAAAAATCATATTTGTAAAATTGATTGGGTAAACACCGACATCTAAGAGGGCGCCACCTGCTAACTCCTTTTTAGCAAGTCTTGGCTTATCGGCAATAGAATACCCTAAATTTGCGGTGATCATGTAAGCAGGACCTACAATTCCTGATGCTATCACGTCATTGATAATCTGACGCATTGGCTGGTACCGAGTCCAAATAGCCTCAGCTAAAAGTAGCTTCTTCTCTTTTGACAAATCAATAAGATCTTTGGCTTGCTTTGCGTTTACGGTAAATGCTTTTTCACACAAAACATGCTTACCATGCTCTAAACAAGCTTTAGTCTGCTCATAATGAAAATTGTGAGGGGTTGCAATATAGACTAGATTGATAGCAGGATCGTTATATAACTCCTCATAAGAGCCATAGGCCTTTTCAATGCCAAATTCTTTTGCAAACTCCTGTACTTTTTCTAAACTTCTTGAGGCAATAGCATAGAGTTTAACGCTCTTGTCTCCACCTTTATTCATCATCTTAATAGTCGTAGCCATGAGCTTGGCGATTGAGCCAGCACCTACAATTGCAAAATTTATCATGTTAAATCCTTATATTTGCTTTTTTTAAAAGTTATAAAACGAAAACGTTTGTTTAACAAGTAAATTTCAAAGATTATCTTTGATATGTGAGATAGGCAAAATATGTTTGAGAAAAGATTTGCTGTTTAAGAAAGGATTAGTTAGTGCCACCATTATAAGACAAGAAAAGTGGCACTTATTTTAATTATTCCTCAAAATCGATAGCAACTCTTTCAAGAGCGATTTCTTTACAAATTGAAGCTACAGCTACATGGCGAGGATCTGTTGCATAGGAATTTAAATCGTCCATATTCTCAAATTCGCAGATTAAAGTAGCATCAAATTTCTCTTTTGGGTTAACATTAGTACCAACTTGCATTGATTTGATGATATCCATTTGAGCAGGTAAGCCCATTAGACCATCTAAAAACTTATGCATCTGAGCCTCTGTTCCTTCTTTAAATCTCCACATTACAATATGTTTGATCATAAAAAACTCCAAGTGATTAAAATAAACTAAATGGATTTTATCACAACACTTAACTTGCAACTTACTATAAATTGATAAGAGTAATACCTAGTTAGTTGTGGTAAAATTCCTAACTGCTTAAAAAAGCGTTTTTGTTTAATTTTTGTGAAGATAAAATATCATGGCATTAAATAATCTTTATGGAATTGCAGTTTGTTTGGTTATCGCCATTCCTGCTTATATTTTGGGTTTACAATACCCAATTGTCGGTGGTCCTATCTTTGCCATGCTCTTTGGCATGGTTATAGCTTTATTTTGGACAAACCATGGTAAAGCGCAAAGTGGTATTAAATTTGTATCAAAAAGCGTTTTACAATATGCGGTTATTCTTTTAGGTTTTGGTCTAAACTTAAGTGTTATTTTAAAAACTGGCCAAGAATCCTTACCTATCATTGTTACAACTATTTTAACTTCGCTATTAGTTTCCTTCTTATTATGTAAACTAATGAACCTACCTACAAAGTTATCTACTCTAATCGGTGTAGGATCTTCTATTTGTGGTGGTTCAGCTATTGCAGCTGCTGCCCCTGTAATTAAAGCTAATGACAAAGAAATCGGTCAAGCTATTGCTGTGATCTTTTTCTTTAATGTAGTAGCAGCTATCGTATTCCCATATTTAGGTGATGCTCTAAACATGAGCCACACTGCTGAGGCTTTTGGTGTATTTGCAGGTACCGCTGTAAATGATACTTCCTCAGTTACTGCAACTGCCTCAACCTGGGACAGTATGTGGCATTTAGGTCATGAGACTCTAGATAAAGCTGTAACCGTTAAATTAACTCGTACCTTAGCTATCATTCCTATTACTTTATGTTTAGCTATGATGTTTAATGTAAGACATGACATTAAGGAAAATGAAGCTACTAAAGTTAATATTTTTGTAAAGATTTATAAGATGATCCCTCGCTTTATCTTATTATTCTTATTAGCTTCTTTAATTACTACCGTATGCGTAAACTTAGGTGTTGATGCATCTTACTTTGATATTGCAAAAAAGATTAGTTTATTCTTCATCATCATGGCAATGAGTGCTATCGGTCTTAACTGTAATCTAATTGCACTAATTAAGACTGGTGCTAAACCTATCTTCTTAGGCTTATGCTGCTGGGTATCGATCACAGTGGTATGTCTGTGGTTGATGAAAACCTTAGGAATTTGGTAATCCACCATATTTTGCAGATTTTTATATATCTAGCAATATGAGCAAATCTCCAATGGGAAGGTTTAAATTGAAAATTTACTGATCAATATCAGCTAGAACAGCAGAATATCAAAATACTAAAGCCCTCAATCTGAGGGCTTTTTTTGAACTTATTTTACATAGTATACGCTATTGTCTTTGCGTTTAGGGCAAGGTGGGTAGTCTCCTGATACATAACCTAAGGCAAGGTGTCCAATACCCTCAAAATCGCCTTCTATACCTAAAGATTTGAATAAACCTTTATATAAAGGAGTCTCCATTGATTCTTTAGCTCTGTGGATCCAACAAGAGCCTAAGCCTAAAGCATGAGCTGCAAGCATCATATTACCTAAAACTAGTGATCCGTCATATGTTGCAGTAGGAGCAATTTTATCAGCTACCACAAGAATATAAACAGGAGCACCATAGAACGGATCAAAACCTTCTTTACTCTCCAAAATTTGAGCATTAAGTGCACGAATTTGAGCTTTAAGATCTTCATTAGTGATAACAATGACTTTACAAGGTTGTCTGTTCTTTCCTGTTGCTGCATATAAACCAGCTTCAACAACCTTATCTACTAAGTCTGATGGAACAGCATCAGACTTAAACTTTCTAATAGAACGACGGGATTTAATTAAATCTAAAACTTGTTGCATACTACACCTAATTTAAAATGCGATATAAATTAGTAATACCTAATAACTTACCAAACTTCGTGCCACACTCTTCGATTGTGCCACCATCTTTAAAATCAAGTGAGAAGAAAAGATTTATGGAGATCAAATTCTCTGAGGTGATAACTGCAATTATATTGTGGTTTTGAGTATTCTCTTTTGCGTAATCTAATACATAGTTAGCAAGTAACCTGCCATAGCCTTGGCTCTTGAAATCGTTAGCAATATATAAAGAGATCTCTGAAGTATGTGCGTAGGCGTCTAATTTGCGGTATGTAGATAAACTGCAATAACCTACAACCTCATCATCTAACTCATATACAAAGATAGGATGCTCTTGCTCATCATGCTCGTTAAACCAAGCTTCTGCTTCTTCAAAAGTGCGTTCTTGAACATCAAAGGTAGCGATGCCGTTTAACACTTCATAATTGTAAATGTCATTGATAGCGTCAAGATCATCTATCGTAGCTAGTCGTATATTTGAATTCATAAGTTAAACCAAATAGGAAAATGTAATTATAGGTATATTATACATCATAAAAACGCAAAAACCGCCATCCAAAAGGACAGCGGTTTTCATAGAAAAGAAGCTTGGCAGTAACCTACTCTCACACAAACGTACGTTGCACTACCATCGGCGTAACTGCATTTCACTTCTGTGTTCGGA
>JAEWPL010000163.1 GCA_023460615.1 Pseudomonadota bacterium
TTCATTAAAGCGTACCCCACCTCCCCCAACCTCTCTATACCGAACTTCCCCGTTCTCTCCCTACGGGAAAAACTTTTGAAAAATTTGGAGAATTTAAGATAAGTTAGGTAATCAAAATTCACCTAACTTCATTCATGAATTGATAAGAAAATTTTGGAAAGGATTTTGAAAAGTTATAAGCAAAGCTCTTTAGCAGAGCTTATTGCTTACTTTGAGTATTCTTCAATTAGGCAAGTATGCTTTTTGCTATCCTTGTCGTAATTGATACCAACTAAAAGGATATTACCTGTGTACTCTTTGATAGAGTCACAATAATGTTTTTCTTTGATTTGCTCTATGGCAGTTTGTGCAGACTTATTCCACTTAAGTTCTATTACTAAAGCAGGATATTCAGATCTGTACTCAATTTTTGGTATAAACACAAGATCTGCAAATCCTTTGCCAGATGGAAGCTCGCGTTTTGGTTTATAGTAAAACTCAGAAGCTGCACTATAGGCATTATTTACCACTATTGATAAGCCATTTTCATCGCTATATTTGATGATGGAAGTAAGCTCTTGATGGATCTTTTCTATTGCATCGGACACGAACGCACAATCTTTATCAAATACCGTTTTGTTTAGTAGTTCAGTTGAACTCGAAAATTGCTCTGAGTATTCAGTCCAATGACACTCTTCTACTGCAGTAATTAACGCTTGTCTTACCTCTTCATTTGGAATATAAACAACTTTTCGTAACGAATCATATGCTAAATATCCTAAATGAATTAAAAACACAATTACCGCATCTTTACTTTTAATTGATGTAAGATCATTTTTAAACTTATTAGTATTGATATTAGAAATGCTATTTCCATTGATTAAGGAAATAATGTCTGTTCTCAAACCTTCAAAATTAAGTTTTATATAATCTTTAACACCTTCAAAAGATCCTGTTTCTGCCCAATAGCTCTGAAAATCTCCATCTTCACATAATCCCATAATTGCAACAGGATTAAAGACTTCATAATTTTTTAACTTATATCCATCATACCAACGACAGGTTTCTTCAAAATCAATGTCATGCAAAGTACAGATCTTTTTTACTTCTTCTTTTGTAAAACCAAAGTATTGAGCTAATACTCCTGGATTTAACATTGTATATTCTTTGAAATTGTTTAAAGCTGACTCTGTCTTATATTTCTTAATTGGCAAGATGCCTGTGATATAAGCTAACATCACAGCTTGAGAATTAGGCTCTGCTTTAAAGATTTGACGCAAAAACTCAATATAATCCTCTAATAACTTAGATTCATTAGGAAATGTTCTAAAAACATAGTCCCACTCATCTATGATAAAGATGAATTGCTCATGAGTCTTTTTATAAATATCTAAGATTATCTCTGGTAAGGAGGAGCTTGTATTATCACTATCAAAGCATTCTGAAAATTGAGCTTTGAGCTCAGGTATTACTGATTGGTTGATATCGTCTAAATAAGATTTACCACTTGTTAAATCTGCCTTAAAAGACTGCATATCAAGATAAATCACATTGTACTTGTTTAAATGCTTTGAGTACTCGTTATCTTTAGATATATCCAAACTATCAAAGAGCTCTTTAGAATTACAGCCTTTTGAGTAGTAAGCATTGATCATTTTGGCATTTACTGATTTACCAAAACGTCTAGGTCTTGAAACGCAGATAAAACCATTCTCTGTATTTAATTTAGCATTTAAAAAACTTAGTAAATCTGACTTATCTACAAAACCAGAATTAACAACTTTTTTAAATGATAAATTTGAACAGTTTAGATATAAAGACATACTACAACCACTGCTTATTAATGAGAACTAATTCATTCTATCATAGCTAAAACAACAAAATAGTGATTATAAGAAAAGTATCTTCAAAATAAGAAAAGGGAGCAACTAGTACTCCCTTCAAATTAAATCATACAATGAGATTTAGATTTATTTGTGTATTACCACCAAGCTTCAAACATTACACCGAAGTTAAATGCACTTGTTTGCTTGCCACTAACATTCTCAGTTTTACCTGTTCTCTTATCTTCTGCAACAAATACATCGCCGTATTTCTCACCTTGGAAATTCATTGAGTTGTCGTTTCCATGTAAGTAAGTAGCGTAAATACGAATCTCAGGACGTGACCAGAAGTTCATTGAATCAGGTGAGATTGCATAACCGATGCTGTATCTCTGACCTTGAGATGTTGTGCCAACATTAACACCATCTTTATTATCAGCATTTGTGCTTTCAGCGTATACACCTACATCAGCATAAATCTTGGTCATCTTAGTTAACTTGAAGTATGGATGAATAATTGCGTTAAAGCCCTTATATGATCTATCACTAGTTATATTCTTATCAAATCCTGATACCCAGTAGCCGTATAAATGATGAGCTAAACCAATGTTATCAGATAACTTAATATCACCAAAGTTTCTTAAACTCCAACGGGTAGCTGAATCTGAAGCTCCAGATCTATCAATCCATGAATCGAAGCCGAAGTTACCCCAACGAGCGTTAGAACCATGAGCAATGGTTAATACAGTCTTGTTAAAGCCACCTAACATACCTTGAGTTAACTCTAAGCCTAAGATTGAGCCACGACCATAATCATCTTTAGGTCTAATACCATTATAATGATTTGTATAAGCATCACGTTGTGGAACTAAATAAGTAGCATCGATTAAGAAACTTGCATCTGACCATAATGGCATGTTGTACTGAACATCAAAGATGTGTAAGCTAGACATGCCTCTCTTAATCTTATATAGCTGATCTTTAGAATAATCATCAAATTTATAATTATCATCAGAATCATCACGACGCATCCATGCTACAGACAACTTACCAGCACCAGCTGATAAGTCTTGGATACCAGCACCGAAACCAGAAATATTGAAATACTCAATACCAGTTAGATAGCTGTCACGACGATAATATCTCTTACCGATCCAAACACTAGCGTCCTTATCCCAATCAAGTAAACCTTTAACATTTAAGTAAGCTTGACGGAATGCATATTGGAAAGTCTCTGCATAATTTTTGTCAGAATACAATGCTGTATCACCAATATATGATGTGTTGTTTCCAGAATTATATGAATTTTCTAAAGGTTGGTAGTCTCTATTATAATATGCCTTGTAAGACATAGTTGTATTTACAGTCCAAACTGTATCATCAACTTTAGCAACATTTGAACCTAAACTAATTTCACCGTAAGTGTTATTCTCGTAGCCTGAACGACCAATTTTTGCAACATGAGGATCATCAGTTGTAATATTCTTTGTTGATACGCCAGAACGTAAATAACCGTTAAAGAAAACATCGCCAGCTTGTGCAGGCATGTTCATTGAAGCAGCAACAACAGCTGCTAATAATAGATTAACTTTTTTCATAATTTAAACATCCCAAAAATTCAGCACGACAATTCATGCCACCGCCTATTCCACCTTGAGGCGCTCACTTAGACGTTCAATTACAAAAAAGTTCTTCTACTCCTTTCTTTTCAACTGTATTTTTTTATGAGATCTCCTTAAGATTTAGAAGATCAATTTGAAAAGCTCTCGAAAATTTACCAACACTAAGACTTCATTAAAGCGTACCCCACCTCCCCCAACCTCTCTATACCGAACTTCCCCGTTCTCTCCCTACGGGAAAAAGTAATGAAGAATAAGGAGAATTCAAGATAAGTTTGGTACTCAAAATTCACCTAACTTCATCATAAACTGAAAAGAAAAGGAAAATGTTGAAAGGATTTTGAAAGGTTGCAAGCAAAGCTCTTAAAAGAGCTTAGTGCTTACTTTGAGTATTCTTCAATTAGGCAAGTATGCTTTTTGCTATCCTTGTCATAATTGATGCCAACAAGAAGGATATTACCTGTGTACTCTTTGATTGAGTCACAGTAATGTTTTTCTTTAATCTGTTCTATAGCTGTTTGCGCTGACTTATTCCACTTTAATTCTATTACTAATGCAGGTACCATCCCTATATACTCTTTTTTAGGAATATATACTAAATCGGCAAAACCTATACCAGATGGCAATTCCCTTTTAGGTTGGTAATAATATTGAGAGGCTGCTGTTAATGCATTATTTACGGTAATGCATAAATCATTTTCAAGGTTAAAACTCATGATTGAGGAAAGCTGCTGATGCACGTTCTGCAAACAATTAGAAACATACTCAGCATCCTTTTCAAAAATAAGCTTTTGTAAAAGCTCTTTTGAGCTGTTTATCGATTCTATATATTCAGTCCACTTGCTGTTATTGATACATCCTAATAGCTCTAATCTAATTTCCTCATTTGGAAGATAAACAAGAGATTTTTCAGAATCATAGGCTAAATAACCTAAATGGATCAGTAGTGTTAATACTGAATTTTTACTGTTAAATGAGATCAAATCATTATTAAAACTTAAGACATTTATGTTCTTTAATTGACTTCCATTAACTAATGAAATTATGTCATCCTTTAAGCCTTCAAAATTAAGATTTATATATTCTGATACTGCTTCAAATGATCCTGTTTGTGTCCAGTATGATTGAAACTTTTTGGTTCTAATAAGCATCATTATGGAACGTGGATTGAAGATCTCATACGAGCCTAATCTATATCCATCATACCAACGGCATGTCTCAGCAAAATCTATTCCATTTTTGTCACAGAGCCCTTTTACTTCCTCTTTTGTAAATCCTAGTGACGATGCTAGTTCTAACGGCTCTAACATAGAGTATTCATCAAAATTATTTAATACAGAATCTGTTTTATATTTTTTAATCGGAAGGATGCCTGTTATATAAGCAAGAGCAACAGTCTCAACATTTGGACCTGATTTAAACAATTGTCTTAAAAAGTCAATGTACAACTCTTGCAATATACTATCTTTTGGAAATGCTCTAAAAACATAGTCCCATTCATCAATGATAAATACAAATTGCTCTTTATTAGACTGATAAATCTTTACTATAGATTGGGGTAAAGATATGTCCTCATCAGACAAAACATTAGGATAATGAGCTTTAAGTTCGGATAATACAGAATTATTGATAGCTTCTACATAAGTCAATCCATTTGAATCTTCTCTTGCAAAAGACTGCATATCCACGTATATCACAGGATGCTTATTTAATTGAACATCCCAATTTTTCTTTTGAGAGATTTTAAACTTTTCAAATATTGGTAAAGAATCACAATCCTTAGAATAATAAGCACAAAGCATATCTGCTGTTATAGATTTTCCAAATCTGCGGGGACGAGTCACACACATAAACTTATTTTTTGTTGACATTACAGAATTTGTAAAAGTAATTAGCTCTGTCTTATCAACATAAGTATTTGCTATATCTTCAAGAAATTTTCTGTTTCCTGAATTTAAGTAGATATTTGTACTCATCAATAAAATCCAAATGTATTGTTCTTATCTACCTTGAGTATAGCATTTATTTTCAGTTTTAATTTGAATAAAAAGTAAAAAGAGTAGCTTTACAACTCTATAATAGAGATAAATTATTTAAGAGAAGAAATACAAATGAGAATCTCAACGAAAAAGGAGTAGCACAAGCTACTCCTTAGATTGTAGGATTTGATTAGTTATATTTAAGAGTAAAGATTACCACCAAGCTTCAACTTGAGCACCAACAGTGATATCGGTTGAACCTGTCTTACGACCTGAAGTAAAGGTTGCATTACCACCCTTATTGTTACCATCAACGTGTAACCAAGTTACAAAGAAACGCATTTCAGGACGTGACCAGAAGTTTCCAGCATCAGGAGTGATAGCGTATGCAACAGTAGCTTTCTGCATTCTTTCATTTTCATGCTCAGCTTTATTATCTTGAGCAGTAGACTTTGCATAGTGACCCAATTCAACGTATGCACGAGTCATTTGAGTTAGTTTTAACCAAGGACGTAATACTACACGGTACTCTTGAACCTTGGTGTTGTCTTTATCATCAAACTTCTGATAAGTGTAGTCAACTTGATGGAATAAATGGAAATCACCACCTAGTGAAGTTTCACCAAAATTGTAGATCTTGTGAGCATTTGCATCACCGTTAGAACGAGTAGCACCAACTTCTAATGTAGCAGCAGAAGCGCCTTTCATCCACATATATACAGTCTTGTTCCAGCCACCATTAAATCCTTGAGTAAACTCTAAACTGAAGGTATTGCCGTTTACAACATCAGGAGCCTTTGATACTTTTTCATCGTCCTTAAGTTTAGTGAATTTGCCTTTTTCTAGATCTACTTTATAATTATTTTCAGAAACTGTATCTGCAGGTTTCTTGTTTAATGTATAGGTTTCACCAATTTGTAAGCTAGCACCGTCCCATAAAGGGAATGAGTAACGAGTGTCAAATACATGGTAATCAGAAGCTCTCTTTACATAAGCAGCAGACCACTTACCAGAGCCTAAAGAAACATTCTCTAAACCAAAACCTGTACCAGAAATATCATAGTAGTAAGTATCAGTAATATGGATATCCTCACGTTGTACATAACGCTTACCCATCCATAATAGTGCATCCTTATCCCAGTCAAATAGACCTTTAACTTCTACATTGAACTGACGGAAACCATAGCTTGATGACCAATTACCAGGATCTGAATCACCTGCTGTCATACCTAGCATCATGTTAACAGTCCAAATGGTATCAGCAACTTTTGCTACGTCAGCACCTAAACCTAACTCACCAAATACAGCATCAGACTCAGAACCTAAACGACCAACCTTGTTTGCTACACCACCTAAACCTTGAGTGTTGTAACCACCGTTCTTATCAAAACCAACACCAGCTCTCATGTAACCAAAGAAGTGAGCGTTAGGAGTGTACTCTGCTAATGCAGGAGCTGAAACAGAAGCAGCAACAACAGCTGCTAATAATAGATTAACTTTTTTCATAATTTAAACATCCCAAAAATTCAGCACGACAATTCATGCCACCGCCTATT
>JAEWPL010000164.1 GCA_023460615.1 Pseudomonadota bacterium
TCATAAAGCCTCCTAAAAAATAGGATTGTGTACAGTCACAAGTTTTGTGCCATCAGGGAAGGTGGCCTCAACTTGTACTTCTGTCACCATTTTGTCCACGCCTTCTAAAACGTCATCTTTAGTCAAAATGGTTCTTCCAAAATCCATAAGCTCTGCAACAGTTTTACCATCTCGAGCTCCCTCTAAAATAGCTGCACTTATGTAGGCTACAGCCTCAGGATAATTTAATTTCAAACCACGAGCTTTACGTCTTTCAGCCACTAAGCCTGCTGTAAAAATCATCAATTTGTCGATTTCACGAGGAGTAAGATCCATTTTTTTCTCCTTAAGTTGACCAAATGCGAGGAAGACAAGGTGGTAAACCTATAACCTCCTCTCGCACGGTTTTCCAAATTTCTACAATTGTGTTTTCAATACTTTGATTGTCATCGCCTAAAAATCTTGCAATTAAAAAGTTGTCCACCATTCCTATGGAAGCTTGATAAGCGTTTAAATCTAGTAAATCCTGTAACTTTGATAAAGTCTCTTCACTTACCTTGTTACAAATAAAAGTACCAATATAAGGGTGGTTAAAGATGGCAGCTAGTGCTTTAAAATCCTCCATCCCCTCAATAAAACAAGTTTCTTTTAGCACTAAAGTATTCTCTTGATAGATTTTTATAGTGTTAAAAAAAGAGCTGTCTAAAAAAGGATTTTCCTCATCTTTCATGCCACATTTAGAGACATCTCTAAAAGCAAATTTTGCGTTTTCTTCAAGATAAAAAGAGGTATTTACTTTAGTGTGAGTACCTTTGTAAAAAATATTTTGTGAAGGTAAATACTCTAAGCTTGCACCTTTGCCAACAAAAAATACTTGGTCAAACTCTGAAATTTGCCCATCAGTTTTATAAAACTTAGTAGCACCTGGGGTAGTGATTAAAACTTTAGTGTCTTCTTTTAACAAAGCTTCTACTCGTAAATAATCACACCCAGCAATTCCCCCTGGAGGATGCAACAAATAGATGTGACATGCCTTTTCAGGATAGAAAGGTTTTTGCACCACTAAAGGTCCTTGATGCAAATTCCTAGACAATAAGGTTTTACCATCCCTATCTTTTGAAAACTCTAGTTTGATTGAGGCTTGCCACTTATCCATAACTTGCTTTGACTAAACAGTTAAATACTTTTTAATCAAATCCTCATTTAAGTCAGTCATCAAGCCTTGAGCTACTTCCTGACCTCTATCAATTAAATAGAACCTATCTCCCATCTTTCTTGCAAATGGAAGCTTTTGCTCAACTAAAAGCACAGTAAGACCGATTTCTTTATTAAGTTTTCGCATAATAGTTGCAATCTCAGAGACGATATTAGGTTGAATACCTTCTGTAGGCTCATCAAAAATGATAAGTTTAGGATCGATAACTAAAGCTCTGCCAATTGCTAATTGCTGCTGTTGACCACCAGATAAGTCACCACCTTGACGATGTTTCATGTCATATAACACTGGAAATAAGTCATAGACAGCCTTTGGTATTTCTTTTAAGCCATCAGATCTTGCACCTAAACCTATTTTTAAGTTTTCTTCAACGGTAAGTAGAGGAAAAATCTGACGACCTTGAGGAACATAGCCAATACCTAAAGAGGCTCTTTCCTCAACTGATAAATGGGTAATATCCTCACCATTAAATTCAATGGTGCCAGAGGCAATTGGATGCTGTCCCATAATGGTGTCCATTAAAGTAGTTTTACCTACACCATTACGCCCCATGACACATAGACATTCTCCTTTTTTAACTTCTAAACTAAGATCCCAAAGGGTATGAGACTGTCCATAAAACTGATTTAACTTAGTTATCTTGAGCATTATTCTGTACCTAAATAAACTTCAACCACTCTAGGATCATTTTGAACCTGATCCATAGTACCTTCAGAGAGCACATGACCTTGATGTAACACGGTTACTTTTCTGGCAATAGAGCGAACAAAGTCCATATCATGCTCTACTACAATCACACTGTGAGTACCACTTAAAGAAACTAAAAGCTCTCCGGTTTTCTCCATTTCCTGTCTTGTCATACCAGTTACAGGCTCATCCACAAGTAAAAGTTTTGGTTTTTGCATCAATAACATAGCTATTTCAAGCCATTGCTTTTGACCGTGAGATAACACAGCGCCTTTTCGATGTCTTAGATCTTTTAAATTAGTAAGCTCTAACACTTCCTCAGCCATGTCTTTTTGCTCACTTGTAAACTTACCTTTAAAAGTTGACCACACAGTTTTAGGAGCTTTCATTGCCAGTTCTAAGTTTTCAAATACAGTTAAATTCTCAAAGACAGTTGGTTTTTGAAACTTTCTGCCAATACCTGCCTGGGCAATAGAAGGCTCGTCCATTTGCAATAGGTTAGTGGTCTGACCAAACCAAGCAGTACCAGAATCAGGTCTTGTTTTACCTGTAATGATATCCATCATGGTGGATTTACCGGCACCATTTGGACCTATGATGCAGCGCAACTCACCTTCTTCAATATAGAGATTTAAATCATTGATAGCTTTAAAACCATCAAAACTCTTATTGATCCCTTCAAGATATAAAATCATGCCCTTTGAGTTTACTGGAGGTTCATTTGCAAACTTATGGTGTTTACGACCTAAAGGAATTTTTTTAGGGTTTAAATATTTGGTTGCAAAGTTTTTAATTAAAGTCTTATTCATGGGAAACCTCCAAACTTGAAGCCTTCTGCGCTTTTGAGGTTTTTAGTACATTCACTAAACCTATTACACCTTTTGGTAAGAAGATAGTAACTAGCACAAACAACAAGCCTAAGGCATAAAGCCATTCATCAGGGAAGACGCCTGTGAACACTGTTTTTGCGTAATTTACTAAGATGGCACCAATAATTGCTCCGTATAAAGAGGCTCTACCACCTACTGCTACCCAAATTACAAGTTCGATAGAGTTTATAGGATTAAATTCACCTGGATTGATAATGCCAACTTGTGGCACATATAAAGCACCTGCGACACCTGCAAGCATAGCTCCAAACACAAAGATAAATAACTTAAAATACTCATCGTGATAGCCTAAAAATCTGGTACGCATTTGAGCATCACGAATAGCTACCACTACCCTTCCAAGACGAGAATTCACTATGATCCTGCAAGCTATATAGCCTAAGCTTAAGGCAAGAGCTGAACAGATTAGCAACACATCTCTTGTAGAGTTTTGAGTTAAGGAAAAGCCTAAGATATCTTTAAAGTCTGTTAAACCGTTATTACCACCAAAGCCTGTTTCATTACGGTAAAAAGCCAAAGCTAAAGCAAAGGTTAGGGACTGAGTGATAATAGATAAGTACACACCACCTACTCTTGATTTAAAGGCTAAAAAGCCAAATACAAAAGCTAAGGTTGCAGGTACTAACAAGATTAAAATTAGAGCAATAGGAAAGTGTCCTACACCATACCAATACCAAGGTAGCTCATGCCAATTTAAAAAGATCATAAAATCTGGAAGTTCAGCATTTCCATAGACACCACGATCTCCAATTTGGCGCATTAAGTACATGCCCATTACATAGCCACCTAAAGCAAAGAAGGCTGCATGACCTAAGGATAAAATACCTAAATAGCCCCAAATTAAATCTAAGGACACAGCAAGAAGCGCATAACACAAATACTTGCCAAATAAAGTTACAGTATTTGAACCTACATATAGGGCTTGTCCGTCCTCAAAACACAAGTTACCAATTAAGATTAGTGCTACAAAGAACCAAACAAAACCTAATACACTAAAACCTGTTTTATCTTTTTTAACCATTGACCACATAATTAGTCCTCCACTTGTCTACCATGTTGTGGGAATAGTCCACGTGGACGCTTTTGTATAAACAAGATCACAAGAACTAAAATTATGATTTTAGCTAGCATAGCGCCATAAATTGGCTCTACTATCTTGTTGGCTATACCTAAAGTCATACCAGCTACTAAAGTTCCAAAGATATTGCCAGCACCACCAAATACCACTACTAAGAAAGAATCTACAATGTAGTTTTGACCAAGATTTGGACCAACATTAGTAAGTTGTGATAAAGCTACACCAGCTAAACCTGCTATAGCTGAGCCTAAACCAAAGGTTAAAGCATTAACTTTTGCTGAGTGCACGCCCATGTTTCTTGCCATTGCACGGTTTTGAGAAACCGCACGCACCTGCACACCTAAAGTTGAGTGCTTTAAGAAATGTACTAGAGCAAAGAACACTAACAAGCTAAAGAAAATGATATAGAGACGGTTGTAAGTTAAAGTTAAAAACTCATTAACCTTAATTGAACCTGCCATAAAATCTGGAATTACAACATTCTTATTTAAAGCAGAGAAAATTGAACGTACAGCTTGTTGCAGTAATAAGCTAATACCAAAGGTAGCTAATAAAGTTTCTAATGGTCTGCCATATAAATGGCGAATTACCACGCGCTCAATTAAGATACCTACACAGCCAGATACAATAAAGGCAGCAGGAATAGATAAAATTAGAGCAATACCAGGAGTGGATGGTAATAACTGCTGCATTACATAGGTAGTATAGGCGCCAATCATCATAAGCTCACCGTGAGCCATATTGATAACACCCATCACACCAAAAGTAATGGTAAGACCAATAGCTGCAAGTACTAATACTGAGCCTAGGGAAATACCAAAATATAAAGTCTCTACCCCTGAATAGAATTTTTGAGAACTTTTTAAGGAAGCAACTTGTTTTATTGCATACGCTCTATTAGATAAATCCTCATCACAAGCAGCAATTTTTTCAAACTTATCAATTAAAACTGGGGATTTAAAATCCTCTAAAATACGCATTGCACCATTGCGGATTTTAGCATCAGGACTTTGAAGATCGGCGGTTGCAATCACATAGTTTAAAGCAGTTGCAAACTCGTCATTTACCCCATAAGCTTTATCGCGTAATACCATAAAAGGCTCAGTATTTTCAATTGAAACTTTACCAATTAGGTTATAAGCTTCATTGATCCTCTCATCCATTGAAGCTTGTGGATTTGATAAATCAGCAATAGAGATAATTAAGCTTAATTGTTCACGGATACTATTGTTGATAGCAACTTTTTTAAGATTACGCTTTTTGCCTTGATATCTTTCATTGGCTAAGACACTAATAAAACTGCCATTTTGAGTTTCAATATATAAGGTGCCTGCCTTTTTATCATAGAAAAGATCACTATTCATCAAAGCCTTTAAAACTGCTACGGCATAGCTTTCTTGAGATTTTGCTAGTGCTTTAATAGCCTCTTGTTTTTCATCAAAAGTACTTTCTTTATTACCTAAAACCACTAAAGCTTCGCTGTCAGAACTTAAAGCCCACACCTGAGTAGTAGCTAAAAGCAACAGCAAAGCTGTAAGTACTGTTTTAGTACATTTGAGTATTGCCGCTATCATGTTTATTATCCTGTTTGCACGTATAGACAATCCCTAAGCAAAAACTTAGGGATCTTTATGATTTATAATTACTTAGAGCTACCACCACACTTGCCGGTTTTAACATTGAAGTTACCGCAGGATAATGGTTTTCTCCAATCAGCAATTAAGTCTTTTGAACCTTCAAGATAATCAGACCACTCGTCAGCAACTACTGTAGTTGGAGTTTTATCTACAATTTGGAATTGACCGTCATCTTGAATTTCACCAATAAAGATTGGTTTTGTGATGTGATGATTTGGCATCATGGTAGCAACAGATCCTGATAGGTTTGGTACAGCTACACCGATTAAAGCTTCTTGTACAGCTTCAGAGTCAGTGGTACCAGCCTTTTCTACTGCCTTTACCCACATGTTAAAGCCAATATAGGTAGCTTCCATAGGATCATTAGTTACTCTATCCTCGTTCTTTGTAAACTTATGCCACTTGTCGATAAACTCATCATTGATTTCACTGTCTACAGACTCAAAGTAGTTCCAAGCAGCTAAATGACCAACTAGAGGCTTAGTATCAATACCTGTTAACTCTTCCTCACCTACAGAGAAAGCAACTACAGGTATATCTTTAGCACTGATGCCTTGAGAGGCTAACTCTTTATAGAAAGGAACGTTTGCATCACCATTGATAGTAGATACCACCGCAGCTTTTTTACCAGCTGTACCAAATTTCTTGATGTCAGAGACGATAGACTGCCAGTCAGAGTGACCAAATGGAGTGTAATTTACCATGATATCTTCACTCTTAAAGCCTTTTGACTTTAAGTAAGCCTCTAACACTTTATTAGCTGTACGAGGATAAACATAGTCAGTACCAATAAGGGCCCAGCGTTTAATTCCTTGCTTGATTAAATAATCTACAGCAGGAATAGCTTGTTGATTAGGTGCAGCGCCAGTGTAGAAAACGTTCTTTGAAGATTCCTCACCTTCATATTGCACTGGATAGAAAAGAATAGAGTTTAACTCTTCCACAACAGGTAATACTGATTTACGAGATACTGAAGTCCAGCAACCAAAAATAGCGCTTACTTTATCTTTTTGAATTAGTTCACGAGCTTTTTCAGCAAATAAAGGCCAGTTTGAAGCAGGATCTACCACCACAGCTTCAAGTTTTTTACCTAAAACACCACCTTTTTTATTCTGCTCATCTACAAGCATTAACACGGTATCTTTTAAAGTGGTCTCTGAGATTGCCATGGTACCTGACAGTGAATGTAATACACCAATTTTAATGGTGTCTTCTGCATAAGCTAAAGAGCTAGTAGCTAATGTTGCAGCTAAGGTAAATAAAGCTAATTTCTGTAATTTCATGAGGTATTCTCCTGTAAACTTTGACAATTACAGATTAGGGATCCCCCACTTTTTCGTCAAACCACGATTAAGCCAGCTTACAAGAATATTATTAAACTAAAATTTTAAAATTTTGTTTAAATTCAAACAACTAGTTTTTCAAAACGAGTAATTTTTACAAAAATTAGCATTTTTAACAAAAAATTGAAACGATTTTTGATGGTGCGTAAATTTAACTAAACTAAAACTTTTAGTGCACTAATTCACCAAAATGGACATAAGATTTTTATACAAATTGATAAATAATATATTGAAATAATTTGAGGGGCCTATCGCCATTTTTGAACTTTTTTCAAAATTCAGCTCCTTATAAATCAACAAGTTAAGGATTTTGTTTTAGTTATCTCTCCCTTTTTGCCACTTAACTTTAGTACTTTTAAAAATTGCCATGATAATAAGCAGGC
>JAEWPL010000165.1 GCA_023460615.1 Pseudomonadota bacterium
ACGGTTTAATTTTTTGTATCTTATATGTTATCTTAGCATAAGTCAAAAATTATGAGAAAAACTTAGGATTATGTCAGATAAATTAAACTACGTTATTGAAGATGATCTTCATGGTAAAAGATTAGATCAAGCTTTATCCATTTTAAATGATGGTATCTCAAGAAGTACTTTAGGCCAATACATCAAAGATGGTTTAGTTACTGTGGATGATAAAGCCATCACTAAGCCAAGTGTTAAGGTATCCTCAGGGCAGGAGATTGTAATTACTTTACCTGAAGCTGAAGATCTTGAAGCTAAACCACAGGATTTACCTTTAGATGTTGTCTATGAAGATGAAGATCTTATCGTCATCAACAAACCAATTGGCTTTGTAGTACATCCAGGTGCTGGCGTAAAAGACGGTACTGTCATGAATGCTGTACTTTATCACTACCCTCAAACCTCTGTATTACCAAGAGCTGGTATCGTGCACAGACTTGATAAAGACACTTCAGGTCTTATGGTAATTGCTTTATCTAAGTACGCTCAAATTAAACTTGTAAGAGCAATTAGCAAGCACGATGTAGTTCGTGAATACGAAGCTATCTGTGAAGGTTTAATTACCGCAGGTGGTACTATCGAGGCAGACATTAGTCGTGATCCTTACAATAGAACTAAGATGGCGGTAGTTTGCGATGGCTTAGGTCGTGAAGCTATTACCCATTACCGTGTGATGGAGCAATTTAGAGAGCACACTTTAGTAAAGCTAAGACTTGAAACTGGTAGAACCCATCAGATCAGAGTGCATATGGCTTCAATTGATCACCCTCTATTAGGTGATGGTACCTACGGTGGCAAGAGATTAAGATTGATGAAAGGCGCTAGTGAGGAGTTATCACAAGCTTTAAGAGAATATCGTCACCAAGCTTTGCATGCAGCTCACATTGAATTTATCCACCCAATTAAAGGCGAGCCAATGTCCTTTGATGCTCCATTGCCTGAGGATTTTGTAAATTTAATTAGATTGCTTCGCCAAGACGAGATTGAAAATGGTGAAAAGTACTAGCACGATACCGGTTGATTTATCTATACCAAACATTAAAGCTTTTTATACCACTAAAAATGGTGGCTTTAGTGTAGGGAACTTTGCAAGCCTAAATTTAGGCTTGCATGTAGATGACGATCCTGTTGCAGTACTAAAAAACCGTTTACTTTTAGAAGATATGATCCATAAAAAAATCTTATTTATGGATCAGACACATTCAGCTATTGTAAAAGTAGTAGAAAAACACGATTTGGCAGATGCAAAACAAATGCTTGAGCAAAAAACACCTATAAGCTTAGGTGTAAAAGCTGATGGTGTAGTTTGCTTTGAGGATGATATCGCTATAGCAGTGCTTACAGCTGACTGTTTACCGCTGTTACTTGCCACAGAAGATGGCAGTGCAATTGCTGCAGTACATTGTGGCTGGAAAGGCATCTATCAGAATATTGCTAAAAACGCAGTTGCTCTTATAAGAGAACGCACTCAAAGCCCTATCAAAGCCTATTTAGGTCCTTGTATAGGTCCTAAGAGTTTTGAAGTAGGGGAAGACTTAAAAGATAAGTTTTTAGCTTTAGATCCTGCCTTTTCAAAAGCCTTTACTCCAAAGAATAATGACAAATACTTATGCTCTTTAGCAATGCTATGCTCTATGCAATTGAAAAAGCTTGGTATTGATAACATTACAGACTCTAAAACTGATACCTTCGATGAGAACAATGAGCTTTTCTCCTACAGAAAAAGCCATATCACAGGTCGTATTGCTACAGTAATTTATAAAATCTAAGTTTTAAAAGTAGTACTACTTTTGAAATGATGAATGAAATACTACTAAACTTTCGAGGTTTGTAGAAAATAAAAAAGCGTTAATTCCTTTATTTATCTAGGTTTGCGCTTTTTTAGTATTTTTTGTTATGTAGTTAATGTCTAAATTAGTTTAGAGAATACCTTACCAACAAGTGCTTCATCAGATTAACCTTCTATCAAATCCCTTTTCAAAAGTAGCACTGTTACATATTCTAGGAATTTTACAAATACCAAATGCATTCAGGATCTTGCTTAGATTTGGAGTATATTGATTAGCATCAAGCATTGAGCAGATCTCATCAATACACATATAAAGAAAGAGTTTTGAAAGTAAAGAATGATTATATAAAATCATACCTATTACCTTAAGCCTCTAACGTAGTTATTGGCTTATTGTGAATAATAGAATTAACCAGAAGGATCATGTCCTTCAATTTTAAAGCATCTCTAGCAGATGGCTTTGTTCTTTGACAATTAGATGAAATAAAGTCTTTAACTTTTTTGAGTCGCTCGTAGAAGACTGTCTTTTTAACAATGCAGGCTTTTCTAATGAACTCTTTAAAGATGCAGCATGAATGTAGTTTTAGCATTGATAAAGCTTTAATGCTTGGATTATCTTGAAGTGTAAGTAATCCAATGTAAGTTTTAATCAGTGAGGTTACTACTGACATGATCACAAAGAACAGAATGATGTGCTTCTTTGATGAATTGATAGCTTGAAGGGAGTTTCCTGTTTTCAAAGCCTTCATAAAGAGCTCTACAGTCCATCTAGTTCTGTATAGTTGATGAAGTTGAAAGCAGGATATTACACCTCTTTTGAGATTAGTTCTAAGGTATACAAAACCTGTATTACCATCTCTGTCAGAGCTTTTAGCTCTGA
>JAEWPL010000166.1 GCA_023460615.1 Pseudomonadota bacterium
AACAACAGGTTCAAAGTAAACAAGCTTCAACTAATACTACCCCTAAGAGTGCTCCTAATAAGAAAGCACCACCTGCTCCTTTATCTGAGCAAACAGGACTTAAAGATCTATTCTTAAACGAAGAAGAGAAAAAGCAAGCTTTAAAAGTTGAAACTTCTCATGGCATCAGCTCTTATGAGTCAAAGGATTCAGCAAAAGAAAAGAGTGAATTGTCTAAGATGCGTCAGGAAGTAGATTCCATTCGCAAGTTATTACAATTTGAGTTAGCAGGCTTAATGGCCGATAGTAAAAAGAGAGAAGAGCCTGTTAAAGCTATGGTTTATGAGTTACTTTTAGGATCTGGCTTTGATAAAAAGGTTGCTTTATCTTTATCAGATAAGATAGACTCAGATGCTTCATTTAATTTTGCATGGAGACAATTAGCCTCAATTGTTGAGGATAAATTACAAGTGGGTAATGATGAAATAGTCTCCCAAGGCGGAATTGTGACACTCATAGGTCCTGCTGGTGTCGGAAAAACAACAACTTTAGCTAAATTAGCTGCTCGTTTTGTCATGAAATATGGTCCTGATAGAGTAGCTTTAGTTACCGCAGATCATTATCGTATTGGTGCTGTAGAGCAAGTTAAGACTTACGGCCGTATCATGGGGTGTTCAACATTTGCGATAAAATCGCTTGATGAATTACCACAGATGCTCTATACCTTAAAAGATAAGAGCTTAGTTTTAGTAGATACGGTAGGTGTCGGCTTAAAAGATGAAAGATTTGGCACACAACTTGCACAGTTAAAACAGCAAGCAAAATTAAAACTAAAACATTATTTAGTTTTACCAGCTACTGCTCAAAGAAGAGTTTTAGAGCAAGCTTATGAGCATTTTAGTTCACTAGGCGTACAAGGACTTATTCTTACTAAAGTAGATGAGTCTGAATCTATAGCTGATGCATTATCTTTATGTTTAAGTAAAGAATTGACGTTATCTTATGTAACAGATGGTCAAAGAGTTCCTGAGGATTTACAGATCCCGAATGCTCGCAATTTAGCTCTAAAAGCCTTAAGTGCAGTAGAAAACGATGTTGCTAAAGTAGCACTAGATGAGAATGTGCTTTAAAAGAACATATAAAGAAGGATGAAATATGGAAGAAATTGCAACTAAAAAACGCCAGGTAAAAGTTATCACTGTAACAGGTGGTAAAGGTGGTGTTGGTAAGTCTAGCGTTTCACTTAATATTGCAGTTGCTTTGTGTTTACTTGGCAAAAAAGTAATGCTATTTGATGCTGACTTAGGTTTGGCTAATATCGACGTGATGTTAGGGTTAAAAGTAGATAAAAACCTAGGCCATGTGTTAAACGGTGAGTGTGAACTTGAGGATATTTTACAAACTGGTCCTCATGGTCTAAGAATCGTACCTGCTTCTTCAGGTTTAAAGCAGATGGTAGAGCTAACAGTTGAGCAACACGCAGGTTTAATTAGAGCTTTCTCTACCTTAAAAGAGGACATCGATTACTTTATTGTAGATACTGCAGCTGGTATCTCTGACATGGTATTATCCTTCTGCCGTGCCGCACAAGATGTTCTCATGGTAGTTTGTAACGAGCCTACCTCTGTAGCTGATGCTTATGCTCAGATGAAAGTATTATCTC
This sequence comes from Pseudomonadota bacterium, assembly GCA_023460615.1. Lineage (GTDB taxonomy): Bacteria > Pseudomonadota > Gammaproteobacteria > Enterobacterales > Succinivibrionaceae > Succinivibrio. Next base: position 1,643 of record JAEWPL010000166.1, read on the forward strand.
GTGACTACGGTATAAACAAATTCAAAATTATTGGTAATCAATTACATTCTTTAGATGAAGGTAAGTTGATGTATCAAAAACTAGTTACTGTAACCGAGAGATTTATTGATGCTACTTTAGAGTTAGTAGCTTGTATCCCGGTTGATATGAATATGCGTAAAGCTATTCGCCAAAGATCTTGTGTGGTAGATGTATTCCCAACTTCTCCTGCAGCAAGAGCCTTTAAGACTTTAGCAAATCGTATTACTACCTGGCCAATTCCTAAGGTTGCAGGTGGTCATTTAGAATTTTTTGTTGAAAATTTGATCAGTAACAATAAGAAAGAATAATAAAAACGCTTATTATTAAGTAATTGAATAATTAGCTAAAATAAAAAAAGTGGAAAGGTATGTCTGCAGTATTAAATGGTGCTAAAGTTTATCAAGCTCAAAAGAAAGCTGATATGAGCGTATTAGTGGAGAAGTATGCTCCACTAGTAAAGCGTGTCGCTTTGCATCTTAAGGCAAGACTACCTGCTAGTGTAGAATTAGATGATTTAATCCAATCAGGCATGATTGGACTTATGGATGCGGTAAATAATTTCGAGGAAGGTCACGGTGCCGTCTTTGAAACTTATGCTTCTATCCGTATCCGTGGTGCTATGATCGATCAGATGCGTCAATCTGATTGGGCTCCTCGCAGTGTGCACCAAAATACCCGTAATATCGCAAGTGCAGTTTCAAAGTTGTCTCACAAGTTAGGTCGTGAACCAACTGAATCTGAGATTGCGCAAGAATTAGGGGTGGATTTAGATAAATATCGCCAAATGCTTCTAGATTCAACATCAACTCAGATGGTTGGTATTGAAGATTTAGGAGTTTCTGACGATGTAATAGCTGAGGACAGTGATCATTCTAAAGATAAGCTGTTTGAGATCTTAGCCTCAGCTAAATTTAAAAAAGCATTAGCTTTAGCAATTAAAGGCTTACCTACAAGAAATCAGCAGGTATTAGCTTTGTATTATGATGAGGAATTAAACCTAAAAGAAATTGGAAAAGTTTTAGATTTAAGTGAATCTAGAATTAGTCAGTTACTCTCAGAATCCATGGCAAGATTGAGAGCTGCGCTTAAAGATTGGAGTACAATTTAGGTTTGTGTATCAATTTTTATATTTTATAGTGGCTTTTTGTATAGAAAATCACTATAAAAATAAGTAAAAGGTTGACTAGGTTAGATACTGTTACCTTAAAAAGGAGACTATCTTGGATAAGAATATCAAGATTTTAATTGTTGATGACTTCTCAACAATGCGTCGTATTATTAAAAATCTTTTAAGAGATCTTGGCTTTAATAATACCCACGAAGCAGATGACGGTGCCACAGCATTACCAATGCTTGAGGCTGGTGATTTTGACTTTGTGGTAACCGATTGGAATATGCCAATTATGCAAGGTATTGATTTGCTAAAAGCTATTCGTAAGAGCCCTAAGTTAAAGGCTATGCCTGTACTTATGGTAACTGCAGAAGCTAAGAGAGAGCAGATCATTGAAGCTGCAAAAGCTGGTGTAAACGGCTACATTGTAAAGCCATTTACTGCTGCAACTTTAAAAGCAAAGCTAGATAAGATCTTTGAGCGTTTTGAATAAGGTTTAGGTCAATCATGGTCGAAGAAACTAAAAAAGTATTAACAGTTGACGATCTTGATGAGATCAAGTGTTTAGTAGAAGCTGGCATGCAAGAGGAAGCTGTAGCAAAGCTATGCGCTTTATCAAACTCTTTTTGTCAAACTAAATGCGGTCAAGTATTTGAGCAAGTGGGTACTTTAACCCGCGATTTGCACAATGCAATTAAAGCCTTTGCTGAAGATGAGCGTATTCAAGTAATTGCTAAAGTGGATATGCCTCGTGCCTCTGAGAGATTAGCCTCTATTATTGAGATGACGAATAAAGCTGCTTCAAGAACTCTAGATGCAGTGGATGCATGTGATCCTTTAGTTAAACAATTACAAACTGGTGTAGATAAATTACTACCAGCTTGGAATGCTTTAATGCACGGTCGTATCGATAGAGATAACTTTGTGACCTTGTGCAGAAATGTAGATGTGTTAATTCATTCAACACAAAATAATGCAAAGAATTTGTGTGAACAGTTAAATACCATTTTACTTGCACAAGATTATCAAGATTTAACCGGTCAAATGATTCAGAAGGTGATTACCTTAGTAGCAGAAGTCGAAGAAAAGCTACTTGCCTTCTTGAAGAATTTTACAGAAGAAGATAAATCAATAACAAATAAAGATGATGCTCAACAAGGCTTAGCACCACAAGGTCCAGCTCTTGAGAGCGTAAAAGAACAAACAGAAAATGTAGCTTCAAGTCAAGATGAAGTTGATGACTTACTTGCAAGCTTAGGATTCTAATAAACGGAGATAGAACATGGATGAGGAAATTCTACAAGACTTTATAGTAGAAGCTGGAGAGATTATTGAAAATCTTAACGAACAGCTTGTCCAGATTGAGAAAACCCCAGATGATAAGGATTTGCTCAATGCTATCTTTAGAGGTTTCCATACCGTAAAAGGTGGTGCTGGATTCTTACAGTTAACAACATTAGTTGAAGTGTGCCATGCAGCAGAAAGCTTATTCGATGAGCTTCGTAATGGTCGTATCAGCATGTCTCCTGATTTAATGGATGCTGTACTTCAAGCTTATGATGAAATCACTACCATGTTCGACTGCGTTAAGAATGGTGACATTCCAGGCGAAGCTCCAAGCGAACTAATCGACAGATTACATGCTTTAGCTCAAGGTACTGCAGCGCCAGCACCTGCAGCTGTAAAAGAAGAGCCAAAACCTGAACCTAAAGTAGAACCTGTAGTAGAAGAAAAAGCAGAAGCTCAAGATGATTCTTCAATTGATGATATTACAGAAGAAGAGTTTGAAGCTCTACTAGATCAATTACATGGTAAAGGTCATGCTCCTGGTGCTGATGACGCTAAAGACAGTAATGGCGATGTCACCGATGCTGATTTTGATAAGATGCTTGAGAATGTTGAAGAACAAACTCACGCAAAAGAAAAACAACGAAAAGCTCATGAGCTTAAGGTAGCTTCAGGCGAGGACTACAACAAAGCTAATGAAGCTGCTAAAGCTACTCCTGCACCAAAGGCAGAAGCTCCTAAGGCACCTGCTAAGAGTGATGCAAAGGGTGCAGAAGGTAAGAGTGCAGCTGAGGCTGACACCACAGTTCGTGTGGATACTAAAGTTCTAGATGACATTATGAACTTAGTAGGTGAGTTAGTACTTGTACGTAACCGCTTAGTTAATATGGCATCTCGTAGAGCTGATCAGGAAATGTCAAAGGCAATTTCTAATCTTGATGTAGTAACAGGGGAATTACAAAACTCTGTGATGAAGACTAGAATGCAACCTGTTAAGAAGGTATTTGGTAGATTCCCTCGTGTGGTTCGTGACTTAGCTCGTAAGCTTGGTAAAAAGATTGAGTTACGTATGGAAGGTGAGGATACTGAGTTAGATAAGAACTTAGTTGATGCTCTTGCAGATCCTATGATCCACATGGTTCGTAACTGTTGTGATCATGGTATTGAGTCACCTGCTGAGCGTGTTGCTGCTGGTAAAAACGAAACTGGTGTGGTAACTCTATCCGCTTCACAACAAGGTGATCATATCTTACTTAAGATCTCTGATGATGGTCAGGGTATGGATCCTGATAAGTTACGTCAGGTAGCTGTAGATAAAGGTCTTATGGATGAAGCTGCAGCTGACAGATTGTCAGATGCTGATGTTTTAAACTTAATCTTTGCACCTGGTTTTTCTACTAATAAAGAAGTAACTGATATCTCAGGTCGTGGTGTAGGTATGGATGTGGTTAAGACCAACATCTCTAAGTTAAATGGTATCGTGCACGTAGTATCAACCTACGGTAAAGGTACTACTATTGAGATTAAGGTTCCATTAACCTTAGCTATCTTACCAACCCTAATGATTAGTGTTTCTCACAGAACCTTTGCATTACCATTAACCTCTATTTCTGAGATCTTCTACTTAGACTTAGATTCAATGCGAAATGTGGATGGTTTAAATACTATCGTAATTCGTGATAAAGCAATTCCATTATTCTTCTTGAAACAATGGTTTGAAGGTGTTTCAATTCAAGAGTATATGAAGAGCAAGGCTCACATTGTGCTAGTTCAAGTATCAGCAGCTCAATTAGTAGGCTTTGTAGTTGACGAGTTACTAGGTCAAGAAGAAGTTGTGATTAAGCCTTTAGATGATGTGCTCCGTCATACTCCTGGTATGGCAGGTGCAACTGTTACCTCTGATGGTGGTATTGCACTAATTCTTGATATTCCAGGTTTAATGAGAGCATATGCTCGTAATAACGCAGAACGAGTTCAAACTAATGTAGCTAATGTAATGGATAAAGTAGAAGAAGCCATTACCAATAAATAAACTAGAATAAGAATAATTATAATTACAATAAATAGGATATTTTTATGGCAACCAAAGTATTGATTGTAGATGATTCAACTTTCTTCCGTAAAAGACTAAAAGAGATTATTGAATCAGATCCTACAATGCAGGTTGTAGGCGAGGCAAAAGACGGTAAGGAAGGTGTATCTTTAGCAGCTTCTCTACATCCAGATGTGATTACTATGGATGTGGAAATGCCTGTAATGGATGGTATTACAGCTGTAAAAGAGATTATGGCTAAGACACCAACCCCTATTTTAATGTTCTCCTCCCTAACTTTTGAAGGTGCAAATTCTACTTTTAAAGCACTTGAGGCTGGTGCAGTAGATTTTATGCCTAAAAACTTTGATGACATCGCTCACCGTCGTGAGGATGGTATCAAGGCTTTGTTAAATGCCATAAAAGCCGTTTCAAGGAGCCGTGTTCGTGGTTTTAGATCTTCTTTATCTTCAAGCACCACTACACGTCCTTCAAGTTTAAGTGCTACCCGTCCAAGTTCTACCTTTTCAAGTACTACAAGAACTTCTACTTTAAGCTCAACAAGTTCACTTTCATCTCGTTTATCTACAACTACATCTGCTCCTACACAAGGAGCTGCTTTAGGTCAGTATAAAAAGATTAACGAGTTGTTATCCTCAGAGCAGGGCGTACCTGCAGCTGCTAGAAAATTTACCTTTGGTGATCATAAAGCTGAAACTACAGCCTTTAAGAAATCTGGTAAATCTCACAGCTTAGTAGCTATCGGTAGCTCAACTGGTGGTCCTATTGCACTTCAACAGATTATTCCGAAGCTTCCAAAACTTAATGTTCCTGTAGTAATCGTACAGCACATGCCAGGATCTTTTACTAACACGTTTGCCGCAAGATTGGATGCCATGAGTCAATTGCATGTGGTTGAAGCAAAAGATGGTGATGTGCTAGAGCCTGGTACTTGTTATATTGCTCCAGGTGGTAAGCAGATGATCTTTGAGCGTTTTGGCTTAAAGTCACGTATTCGTATTATTCAAGATACAGGAAGAGTAACTTACAATCCTTGTGTGGATGTATCTTTTGCATCATTAGCACAAATCTATGGCAACAAAGTTCTAGCTATGATCTTAACTGGTATGGGCTCAGACGGTTGCGAGGGTTGTCAGTTATTAAAGGCTAAAGGCTCTGTAATCTGGGCTCAGAATGAGGAAACCTGTGTGGTATATGGTATGCCTCAGGCTGTAGTAAATGCTAATGTAGCAGATTTAGTATTACCATTAGGTGATATTGCAGGTTGTATCGTAAAAGAATTAGGTTAAGACACTAAAAGGCGGGATCATGAACTTTTTAGGAATTTTTGTTGGTATCGGATGTATCGTAGCAGCGATGATGCTAGAAGGTACTAATCCTAGCATGATGTTAGTATTGCCTGCTTTCTTAGTAGTGTTCGGTGCATCCTTCTTCGCTTGCGTAGTACAGTTTCCTTTTGCCCATATTTTAGGTGCTTTAAAGTGCTTTTTATGGTTGTTAATTCCACCTCACATTAGACTTGAGGCACAAGTTGAGTTACTTGTAGGTTTATCAACTACAGCAAGACAACAAGGCTTGTTAGCCCTTGAAAACTCTATTGCATCAGCATCTGACGATTATACCCGTGATGGTATTCAGATGATTGTTGATGGTGTGGATAAAGATGCCTTAAAGCAAATACTAGAGCAAGCAATTGCTGTTGAAGAAGCTAAATATGAGCCTTATGCAAAGATGCTAGAGTCCATGGG
>JAEWPL010000167.1 GCA_023460615.1 Pseudomonadota bacterium
AAGTTCTAATTTGTTCAAGTTAAATCCTTTAAGCATAAATATGATTATCAAGTATATACTCAATTACAGCAGTTTCTAAGTGTTTTACTATATTTGGATAGCTTGACGAATGTTGTAAAACAAAGGACAGTAATGGCTTTGGCTCTTTTTGATAAAGCTTACAAAATTCTGCTCTGATTTTTGTGGAGCTAACAGCGTCAAATACTTTTTCTAAAAGGTAACAATGGTGTTCACTTTTAGAATTTAAAGCTAATTTATTAATATCCTTTTCAGTTTTCAAATAATGAGTTAAAAACTCTTTTACTTTTGGATTAGCCAAGGTGCAATCATAATCTTTTCTGCCAACTACTACCAAATTTGCTAAATTGATAAGTTCCATTCCTTTGTGCCACTTATCTAGGTAGTTTAAAGAATCCTGTCCCATGCAAAAGAATAACTCATCCTTTGGATACAGTTCATTAAGTTTAGTTAAAGTATCAAAAGAATAGTGACAGACATTTTCATCTGATTCAATTTTACTAAATTCCACCTTACTCATTTTGGCTAAGGAGGAAAGCTCAAGCATCTTTAAGCGATGAGAAAAACTTATAGAACAGGTATTTTTATGAGGTGGAATGGCATTTGGTATCACTATAAGCTTATCAAGCTTCATGGTATCAAGAATATATTGGCAAAGGCTTATATGCTCAGAGTGAACTGGATTGAAAGAGCCACCAAATATACCAATACGCATTAAAGCTCCTTAAAGGCTCTAATAGCTGGGTATTGTACAGATAAAGCTGCATCCTCAAGTGCTAATAATGCTTTTTTGTCATCAAAAACTTGTAAAGCCATACTTGCTCTATTGATTGCTTCTACTAGGTAATCAAGAATATCAATAGGCATATTTTTAGCTGCAAAAATAACTCTATCCATAGTGGTAGGACTATTGATCCTAAATGGGGTAAAGAAAATTCTTTTAGCTTGATAATTGATAGGCTTTGATAGAAATTCACGGTCAGCTTTAGCTGCTTTAATTGCCACAATGACAGTATCAAATGAGAAGAGAATATTCTGTAGCATGGACATTAAATTATTCTCAGTCTCTACAAGCGAGCTTAAGATAGTCATTGCTTTTATAGAGTTAGGTGCTAGCACCGCATCAATAAACTCATATGTAGTGTGTCTTGAGCTTTGCTCAATAAAAGCTTGAGCTTTTTGTAGAGTGACTTGATTGTCATTTGAGGTCATATGCACAAGCTTAAAGAATTGATCAACTGCTGTAAGATTACCTTCACAGGTTAAACCTAAGAATTGGCAAACATCAGGATTTAAGTTGAGTTGATATTTTTTAGCTTGATTTGAAATCCACATTAAAAACTGATTGTCAGTAGGCGGATACAAAGTTTCTATATGTGCATTAATATTTAGTAAAAAGGAAAATACAGCTTTTGCTTTAGTTTCAATTTTTCCTTTTAAATCTTCTTCATATGGCTTTGCTTGAACATTAGTAATAGTTTTATTGATTCTGCCAATCTCAACAATTACCACTACGCCAGGACGCTGTCTTTTAGCTAATAGGTGTAAGACCTGTACAGGAATTTCTTTGATACCATCTAAATAAATTTTAATGATCTTATCGCTTGCAAATAAACCAGGATCGATAAGCTCATTTTCAAGTGCTGCAAGATTAGCGGTTTTACCAGTACCAAAATCTGAGGTAGTAAAAAGCATGAACTCAGCGTTTGGGTATGCCTGTTTGGCAAGATTTATAATCTCATCGCTTTTTTCCTTTTTTAAAAAAGGATCATCGCTAGAAAAGATATAAACGGGAGCTAAAGCCATTTTTTAAACCTTTGCTTAAGCTTACTCTTTGATGTAGCCGTTATCATCTACAAGATCTGGGGCTGAGTGTACTAATACAGGATTTACCTTAGGTAAATTGTAATTGTCAGTATTAAGTATCTTATTGCCGTTATTTAGCTCTTGTAATTCATAGCTTTTAGCACTTACTTTCTCAGCTGCATCTTGAGCTTGAAGTGCTTCAATTAAGGTTAAGTTTTCACTAGTATCAATAATGATATCTTGGTTGTTTTCACCCTTAGCTAGTAATAACTGAGCAGGTTTTGCAATAGGACTATCAGGATCAGTCATCTTACCTAAATAGTTAATACGACCAATTAACTGATTAGACAATTCATCTAAGCACTCGTTTAATAGGATCTCTCTTTCGTTTTCAGCTGCTTGTGAGTTATCAGCTTTGTTCAAGGTAGTTCTTAGAATACCGTTGCGCATTACGATGGCACGATTGTGATTTGGAATAGTTAAAGTAGCACTATATTTAACAATATAGTTATATTCAAACACGGCACCACGAGAGTTTACAGAAACAATAGGTGTACTTATTGAAGGAGAGGTAATCGTCAATGACGGAATACCATCTATAGGTGTAAAGATTCTGTTGTCGTGGTTTTGATCATTAACCTTTACTCCACGAACTTTTAGCTTATTTACGACCATTTTATAAAAACGGTCGTGATAGTCACCTGAAACGTTAATTGCGTTTAGGCTATTACCAAGCCTGTTTTGATTTGGAAAGTGGAAACCACAGGCGGATAAACCTAAAAGCATACATCCAATTAAAACAAGCTTGATCTTCATGCAAAAAGTCCTTATTAGATAGCAACGATATTAACTAATCTACCCTTAACGTAGATGGTCTTCTTAATTTGTTTACCATCGGTAAATTTAGTTACTTCGCTACACTCCTTAGCCTTAGCAATAACGCTCTCTTCATCAAGATTTGGATCAATGTTGATGCGAGCGCGAACCTTACCGTTGATTTGGATAACAATAGTAATTTCATCCTCAACTAAAGCATCCTTGTCAACTACTGGCCAAGTCTCGCTATCAATCTTGGTGGTGTTACCTAAAATTGACCATAACTTGAAGCAGATGTGTGGAACGATAGGGTATAGCATTAAGACTACGTTGTTATAAACTTCGTATCTTACAGCTAGAGATTGAGCATCCTTACCGTTGTACTTAGAAGCAATATTCAATAGCTCCATGATAGCTGCAATAGCTGTATTGAAGGTCTGACGACGACCAATATCGTCGGTTACTTTTTCAATAGTTACATGAAGTTCATGACGTAACTTCTTAAGATCGTGAGACAAGGCGCTCTTATCTAAAGCTTCTTTCTTACCGTCAGCAACTAAGTCTTGAACTTGAGACCATAGCTTACGTAAGAATCTTTGTGAACCTTCAACACCTGACTGTCTCCACTCTAGGGTAAGCTCAGCTGGGGATGCGAACATCATGAATAGACGTACAGTATCAGCACCGTACATTCTTACCATATCTTCAGGATCGATACCGTTAGCCTTAGACTTAGACATCTTAATCATGCCTTCGTGGTGAAGGTTATGACCATCCTTATCTACAGCACTTATGATGTTACCCTTATCATCTCTTGTAGGGATAGCATCTAATGGGTTAACCAATTGTTTAGTGCCGTTTTCGTCTAGATAGTAGTAAGCATCAGCTAACACCATGCCTTGGCATAGTAAGCGCTTGAATGGCTCATCATACTTAACCATATCAGCATCACGTAATAACTTAAAGAAGAAACGTGAATATAGTAAGTGCAATACAGCGTGCTCAATACCACCGATGTATTGATCAACAGGTAACCAGTAGTTAGCTGCATCCTTATCAAACATCTCTTTCTCATCACGAGGTGAGCAGTAACGAGCAAAGTACCAAGATGACTCCATGAAGGTATCAAAAGTATCGGTTTCACGAGTTGCACTCTTGCCTTCATAAGTAGTCTTATACCAATTTGCATCGGTCTTTAATGGAGAGATAACGCCATCAATCTTTACGTTGCTTGGTAATTCAACAGGTAGGTTCTCATCCTTTTCAGGAACTAACTCACCAGTCTCATCGATGGTTAGCATAGGAATTGGAGCACCCCAGTAACGTTGACGGGAAATACACCAATCACGTAGACGGTAGTTTACCTTACGCTCTGCACAACCCATGCTCTCTAACTTATCAGCAATTGCTTTGAAAGCTTCTTCAAAGTTCATGCCATCAAATTCGCCTGAGTGGCAAGCAATACCGTGCTCTGTAAAGGCCTGCTCTGATAAATCTGGATCTTCGCTATCTTTTGAAGCCTTGATTACAGGAATGATGTCAATGCCGTATTTCTTAGCAAACTCATAATCTCTTTGATCATGACCTGGAACTGACATCACAGCACCAGTACCGTAATCCATAATTACGAAGTTAGCTACATAGATAGGTACCTTACGACCATTTAAAGGATGGATAGCATATAAGCCAGTTGCCATACCTTTCTTTTCCATAGTAGCAATATCAGCTTCAGCAAACTTTTGAGTACGGCATTCTTTACAGAAAGCATCTAACTCTTTGTTAGTTTCACAGCATTTCTTTACTAATGGGTGATTTGCTGAAATAGAGATATAGGTAATACCCATGAAGGTATCAGGTCTTGTGGTGTAAACAGTAAAGGTATCATCACTATCTGCTACTTTGAAAGTGATATTTAAACATTCAGAACGACCAATCCAGTTACGTTGCATCGTACGAACGCGCTCTGGCCAGCCATCTAATTGATCTAGATCTTTTAATAGTTCCTCAGCATAAGCTGTGATCTTTAAATACCATTGAGGAATTTCACGAAGCTCAACTTTAGAACCACATCTCCAGCAACAACCGTCTTCAACCTGCTCATTTGCAAGTACAGTGTGATCTACTGGACACCAGTTTACAGTGGAAACCTTCTTGTAAACTAAGCCTTTTTTATATAGTTGTGAGAAGAACTTCTGTTCCCACTTGTAGTACTCAGGTCTGCAGGTAGCAACTTCACGAGCCCAGTCATAAGATAAGCCTAAAGACTTTAACTGTTGCTTCATGTAGTTGATGTTAGAGTAGGTCCAATCTGAAGGCTGCTTGTTGTTTTTAATAGCAGCGTTTTCTGCAGGCATACCAAAAGCATCCCAACCGATAGGAGCTAGTACGTTCTTACCTAATAAACGATTAAAACGAGCAATTACGTCACCAATGGTGTAGTTACGAACGTGTCCCATATGTAATCTTCCTGATGGATATGGGAACATAACTAAGCAGTAATATTTCTCTTTATTTTTATCTTCTGTTGCATGGAAAGTTTGGTTCTCTTCCCAGTATTTTTGAACCTCTGGTTCGATTTCTTGCGGATTGTATGCAACTTTTTCTGCAGACATTGTTATTGCTCCGAAAAATTCTTATTTATAAATAAACTTATATAAGTGATTTGCTAAAATAATCCTATATTTTGCCACAAAATAGCCTAAGATTGATACATTATCGTAAAATTTTTACTTCAATATAGTCTAAAAGAAAGCTCTGTGGCTACCTTGTGGTATTTAAGCTTTGCCTAATTAAACTTTGAAAAACACTTTAACTTAGTCCTAAGTTAAAACCTCTTGTCTAAAAGCTCTTGTTTTAGTTCTCTTCAACGATTTTTCGTTAATCTACCATCCATAGGTGATACTAAAAGTTGGAAAAGTTTAAAAATCATATTTAAAATATGTTGGAAAAGTTCGGAAAATCTGCCAAAAAAGTGTTGGAAAAATTAGTTTAATAAGCTAAAAAGATGTTGGAAAAATTCAAAAGTTTCCAATTAACAAGTTGGAAAAGTTCAGAAAAATCAAAAAAAATCGTTTACCTTCCTATATACATGACGATGTTCATTGACAAAACACAGCTAGGAACAGATCTTATCTATAAACTAGATATTGACTCTTTAAATAAGTATGTAGGTGCTTAATTTTAGTTAATTTTTTCCTGTACATAATCTGCGCAATCTACTTGTAAACATTGTACAATATGCAAAACGAAAATTATTTTGATTTATAAGTGTCAAATTATGTTCAAGAAGTTATCTTTACTTAGTGTTGTACTATCAACTTTAACCCTATCTACAGCTAATGCCACCAATGTTTATCCTTTAAATGGTAACAATGTGGTAGGTGAGGAGCATGTTTATAAGACAGATCCTAATGGCACCACTACTT
>JAEWPL010000168.1 GCA_023460615.1 Pseudomonadota bacterium
TGGTAACCTACTCCCTTTTTGCTGTAGATCATTAAGATCATTCTCTTGCTATCATTTGTAGCAATTTTTTATATTGAAATCTGTAAAAAAGCTGATCGTCAAAAATAAAGAAAAAGTGTTGAAGATACTTTAATCTTTAAGCTTGTAAGTAATAAATAACCAACCGTAAATTGTAATCTAAAATTGTCATCAATAAGAATCAACAACAAGTTTATTATACCCAAAAAAGAAATGATTTGATCTTACTTTTATGTGAACAAGATTCAGAAAATCCATGTTTTATCTATTAAAGATGACTCTACATCTTACAAAACGAAAGAAACATTCAAATTAAAGAGTAGATAATAAACATAAAAAATGAAAGTCGACAGAGTAGTTTTTATAAAAATTTGATGTAACTGTAAGTAAAAATGAAAGTTTTAAAATGAATGTAGAATACAATCTTTAAAGAATATATTTGCTTAAGCTATAGTGATAGATTGTTAATAACATACTGAAATATATAATTATTTATAGTTGCCTTATAAGAAAGTGTTATAAAAATATTCAATATATCTAATATATCAATTACATAAAAATTTATACTTTGTAAGTGAATTATTGATAATTACAAAAATGTAATTTGTGTTATGAAATGAAATTTCAAAATCTGTTGATAATTTAGTGTTTATGAAAGTGTACAGAATTTTGTATTTTGATTGAGCATAGAATAGTGTTAATTGTAACTAATCAATATGTTACAAATGTAATTATTTAATTTAATGTTATTCATCAATAATGTATTGAATTATGTATTACTAGCTAATACTATTGTATATTACTTAGTAATATTGATCCTTTTGATATATTTAATTGTATTCGTTTATTACTTAAGACTCCCTAATTTTTGCTTTAGAGCAATATTTACTTGTTAGTAATACCTTCAGTCATTTACTCTCCCCTATCGCCGTGTAGTGAAATTTTTGGCTGTATATTTTTTTTGTCATTTTTTGTTGCACTTTTAGTTTTTTTGTTTTAAAAATAAATAAAGGTTTAAATTCACTACTACAAAATAAAAATTCCAATAAGAATTTAGATCCGCCCAACATTCAGTTTGATCTTGATTGATCCTCTCATTTACTTTGCTCTTAACAGTTAAGTAAGGTTCTCTTTTTATAGTTTCTTATTTTTGTTTTTTTTTTCGATTTTCTAAAGAAATTAGAGGTCCTTATTTATGAACGTTAGAAAAACTGTTTTTAAATCATTTTTAGTTCCATTGGTGAGTGTTTTAGCTTTATCTATTTCTGCTTGTGGTGAGGATAAGGCTTCAGCAGATACTGAAGCTCAAGCAGTTCCTCATTCTATTAAGGTTGGCGTAGTGCCAGGACCTTACCGTGAGATGCTTGATCTTTATCTAAAGCCTGTAGTTCAAAAGAAAGGTCATGATCTTGAGTTTGTTGAGTTTACAGATTGGGTGCAACCTGATTCAGCTTTAGCTTCAGGTGATATTGATGCTAACGTATTCCAGCATCAATCTTACTTAAATGGTATTGTTGAAAACCAAGGCTTGAAGTTATCAAGCGTTGTAAATGTTCCAACCTTAGGTATCTTTGCTTTCTCTGACAAATACAAGTCTTTTGAGGAAGTTCAAGATGGTGCAACCGTAGGTATTCCTAATGATCCAGTAAATCTTGCCAGAGCATTACGTGTAGCACGTGATCTTAAGGTAATAGGTCTTGATCCTAATAAGGATGAGCAAAAGGCATCTTTAGCTGATATTAAAGATAATCCTAAGAACTTGAAGTTTACTGTAATGGAAGCAGCTCAATTACCTCGTTCTTTAGATTCTATTGATCTTGCTTTTGTTCCTGGTAACTATGCTTATGCTGCTAAGCTTGATTTTACTAAAGCACTAGGTGCTGAGGATGTTAAAGAGCCAACTAAATTAGTTGTAGCTGTTCAAGACAGCAAAGTTGATACTATAGGTAAGTTTTTAAAGGAAGCTGTTTTAGATCCTGACTTTGCAAAAGGTGTTGATCAAGATAAAGTTTTCTCACAATTTGCAAAGCCAAATTGGTGGCCTAAATAGTATTTAAATTAATCCTACCTTAAGGTGGGATTAATTTTTGAAAAGATCCTTTAAAAACACCATTTACAGAGTAGAATAGAAACATTGTAATTTTAAAACCTACTATTGACATAGGTTTTTAGTATTGTATGATTTGTTTTATAAATATTTATCAAAGATAAATGGAGAATTAAATGAAATTTTTAAGTAAATTTGCTAAAGCAACTATTGTAGGTGCTGCAATTTTGTCCTTAGTAGGTTGTGGTGAAGAGAAGAAGGATGTAGCTACTATTGATGGCGTTCCTGCACACATCAAAGTTGGTGTTGTTCCAGGTCCATACAGAGGAATGATCGACAAACATATTAAGCCAATTCTTGAGAAGAAGGGCTATACAATTGAGTTTGTTGAATTTACCGATTATGTACAGCCTGATGCAGCTTTAGATTCTGGTGATATTGATGTTAACTTAATGCAACATCAAAAGTATCTTGATGGTATGGTTGAGAATCAAGGCTTAAAGCTAGTTGGTGTAGTTAATGTTCCAACTTTAGGTTTAGGTGTGTTCTCTGATAAGTACAAGACTTTTGACGAGGTACCTGAGGGTGCTCAAATTGGTATCCCTACTGATGCTGTAAACCTATCTCGTGCTTTAAAAATTGCTCAATCTTTAGGTATTATTACTTTAAAGACAGAGAACAGCGAGCAAAAGGCTTCAATTGCTGATATCGATGTAAATCCTAAGAACTACAAGTTTGTTCCAATGGAAGCTGCTCAAATCTCACGTTCTTTAGATAGTATTGAGGTTGGCTTTATTCCTGGTAACTACGCTTACGCTTCAGGTATGGATTACTCAAAGGCTTTAGGTGTAGAAGCTGTATCAGAACCTATTAAGAACGTAGTTGCTGTAGCAAAGAGCAATGAAAACACCATCGGTAAGTTATTTAAAGATGCTTTCACTTCAGAAGAATTTGTTTCTTCAATTGAAGCTGATTCTGAATTTAATGCCTTTACTCGTCCTGCTTGGTGGCCAGTAAAGAAGTAATAATAAAAAGGTAGTAGCTTTATGCTACTACCTATATATATGTATAGATAGTAAAGATGATTAGATTTGAAGATACTACAGTTAGCTTTATCCGTGACGGCAAGGATTTTATTGCTGTAGATAAAGTTAATCTTGAGATTAAAAAAGGTGAGTTCTTCGGTATCGTAGGCTCATCAGGTGCTGGTAAGTCCACTCTTGTAAGAACAGTTAACTTATTACAAAAGCCAACTTCAGGTAAGGTTTTTGTAGATGGTAAAGATGTTACCGACTTAACTGGTAATGATTTATCTGCCTTAAGATTAAAAATAGGCATGATCTTCCAGCATTTTAACTTAGTTAAAAATGCAACAGTTTTTGACAATGTAGCTTTTGCTCTTAAAGCCTCCAACACCCCAAAAGATCTAATTGAAGATCGTGTATTAGAGTTATTAGATCTTGTAGGTCTACAAGATAGAGCTCATGTATATCCAAACTCTCTATCAGGTGGTCAAAAGCAGAGAGTAGCTATCGCAAGAGCGTTGGCTAATAACCCAGAGATTTTATTGTGTGATGAAGCAACTTCAGCTTTAGATCCTGATAACACTAAAGAAGTTGTACAGACTCTTAAAAACATTAAGAGCAAATATCCTATTACGGTATTGTTTATTACTCATCAGATGGAAGTTGCTAAGAGCTTATTTGATAGAGTAGCTGTAATGAGCCAAGGTAAAGTAGTTGAGGTAAATTCTTGCTACGACGTATTTGCTCACCCAGAGTCACAGGCTGCTCGTAATTTAATCAATAAGTCTTTTGAAGGCGTTATTCCAAAAGAAGTTATTGAGCATGAGCAGAACTTATATCTAATTACCTTCAAAGAAGAGAATGCTTATGATCCTGTAATTTCTTATGTTTCAAGAAATTATCCTTTAGTTGATTTAAGTATTATTGCAGGCAACATTGAATATATTCAGCAAAAGCCACTTGGTCGTTTGTTGATCTCTTTACGTGGTACTGATGAAGAGGATATCAATAGTGCTCTTGAGTATTTAAAGCAAAAGTCTTTTGTGCACAAGTTTGATAAGGAGGTAATAGCAAATGCTTAGTGAAGTCATTCAATCTACTTTAACCATTTTGCAACATGAGTTATTAAAGTCTATCTATGAGACTGCTATCATGCTAGCTATCTCCTTTACCTTCAGTTTGGTATTTGGTTTGATCTTTGGCTTTCTACTTTATTTAACTTCAAATAAAGCCTTTTTTGAAAAACCAATTTTAAATAAGGTAATAGCATCTGTTATTAACTTTATCAGATCAATTCCATTTATTATCTTGGTGGTATTTACCTTACCATTTACCTTCCTTTTAGTAGGTACTAAGATTGGTCCTGTAGCAGCCTCTGTGCCACTATGCATTACAGCAACTGTATTCTTGGCAAGATTAGTTGAGATCTCTTTAAAAGAAGTTGATAAAGGTGTGATTGAAGCTGCTCTTGCAACAGGTGCGAACACCTCACTTATCATTAGAAAAGTGTTATTAGTTGAAGCTGCTCCTGGCATTGTAAGAGGAGTTACCGTAACCTTTATTAGCTTAATCGGTTTCTCTGCAATGGCCGGCATGGTTGGCGGTGGTGGTATTGGTAACCTTGCTGTACAGTATGGTTATTACCGCTATGAAACTGGTATTATGATCTTTACTATTGTTATTTTAGTTATCATAGTTCAGTTAGCTCAGTTTATTGGTGATTTTATTGCCAAGAAACTATCTCATTAACTTTAATAAAAGGAGAGCTTGGTCTCTCCTATTTTTTTACAAAAATGCAAGATTTAAAAAGTTTATTTGAAGGTAAGATTAAAGGAACAATCGCCACAGGATGCGACATTGATCCTAAGTATTTGACGGATTTTGTGGGTGCACGCCGTGGCAATGCCGATATTTATGTTCAAGCTTTAGATGAAGAGGATGTTAAAAACACCTTAGTAATTGCCAATGAGCATAAACTTCCTGTAGTGGTAAGAGGTGCTGGTACTAATCTTACAGGATCTACTATTCCTGATGGTGGCATAGTGCTTGATGTAAGTGCTATGAATAAAATTCTCTCCTTAGATGAGGAAACTCTAACTGTAACCGTACAGCCTGGTGTATTACTTAAAGATTTAATCTCTTATGTAGAAGAGCGTGGTTATTTATATGCACCAGATCCTGCTGAGAAGAACGCTTCAATTGGAGGTAATGTTTCCACTAACGCAGGTGGCATGAGAGCCGTAAAATATGGTGTTACTAGAAATTATGTACTAGCTTTAGATCTTTATAAGATTGATGGTACTAAAGTACACCTAGGCGCTACCACTTACAAATATGCTACAGGTTTAAACTTACAACAATTAGTGGTAGGTTCAGAAGGCACTTTAGGTGTGATCACCAAGATTGTACTTAAGCTATTACCTCTACCTCAATTTACTCTAAATGCAGTTATTGCTTACGATTCCCTTGCTTTAGGCATCAAGAATGTAAATGCTATTTTTAATGCCCACTTAGATCCTACTGCCATTGAATTTGTGGAAAAGAAAGTTATTGCTCTAGGTGAGGAATATCTTGGTAAAAAGTTCCCATGTCAAAATGCTAAATCCTATTTAATTGTTACCTTAGATGGTGATAAAGATAGCGTTTATGATCGCTTTGAAAAGCTTAAAGCTCAAGTGTTTAAAAATGGAGCTATGGAAGTAATTCCACTTGATGATCCTACAGTTGCCAAAGACATTTGGGAAATTCGTGGTGCCATTGCACGTGCTGTTAATGCCTCTGGTATGTGGGAGCCTGTAGATATTGTAGTTCCACTCAATAAAATCACACCATTTGTAGAATACGTAGATTATATAAGTTCTCACGGTGGTCCTCGTATCGTAGCTTTTGGTCACGCAGGTGACGGTAATGTGCATCTTTGCGTGCTAAAAGACAGTATTTTGGATACCGCATGGCCACAAGTACTACATGACACTATGGAAAAACTCTATAAGAAAGCTTATGAGTTAGGTGGTGTCGTAAGTGGTGAGCATGGTGTAGGTAAAGGAAAACGTGATTTCTTGTTGCAAAATATTGCTCCTGAGCAAAGAGAGTTAATGCTTGGAATTAAGAAAGCATTTGATCCTGACAATTTATTAAACCCACATAGTGGATATGCCTTATAGTAGGAAAATATGATTAACTTAAGTAATAGAACTTCAACCTTTACAGATTCAGTTATTCGCCGTATGACTCGCGTTTGCAATCAATATGGCGCAGTTAATTTGTCTCAAGGTTTCCCTGATAATGATCCTCCAGTTGAATTGATGCAAAGACTTGAAAAGGTTGCTTTTAAAGGTCCACATCAATACTCCATTACCTGGGGCGCTCCTAAGACCTTAGAGGCTTTAGCAAAAAAGATAGAGCATTTTAGTGGTTTAAAAGTTGATCCTGCAACACAGCTTTGTATTACCTGTGGTGGTACTGAGGCTATGATGTGTGCGGTGATGTCTACTATCAATCCTGGCGAAAAGATTGCTATCTTCTCACCATTTTATGAAAACTATGGTGCTGACACTATTCTTTGTGGTGCTACACCTATCTATGTGCCTTTACATGTACCAGATTTCTCTTTTGATCCTAATGAGTTAGAGCAAGCTTTTAAGGATGGTGCTAAGGCTTTAATCTTATGTAATCCATCTAACCCATCAGGTAAAGTATTTACCCGTGAGGAATTACTTGAAATTGCCCGTATAGTAGAGAAGTATGATGCTTTTGTAATTACTGATGAAGTTTATGAGCACATCATCTTTGAGCCATATCATCATACCTATTTTGCAACCTTACCAGGAATGCAAGATAGAACCGTAATGTGTAATTCTTTATCTAAGACTTACTCTATAACAGGCTGGCGTTTAGGCTATGTTTGCGCTCCAGCTTACGTAATGGATAGAGTACGTAAGGTTCACGATTTCTTAACCGTAGGTGCAGCCGCTCCTTTACAAGAGGCTGTAATTGCTGGCTTAGAGCTTCCTGATAGTTATTATGAAGGTGTACGTCAATTATTCACCAAACGCAAAGAGATCTTCTGCAAAGGTCTAGATGAAATCGGTCTTAAGTACTACGAGCCACAAGGTACTTACTTTGTAATGGTAGATATCAGCGAGTTTGGTTATGAGTCTGATTTAGAGTTCTGTACCGATTTAGCAAGAGATGTAAAGGTAGGTGCAGTACCAGGTTCATCTTTCTTTAAAGACAATGTACAAAACTATATGAGATTGCATTTTGCAAAATCAGAGGAAACCTTAAAAGAAGCTTTACACAATCTATCCTTTATTAGAGAAAAAATTAAGGCAAGAAAGTAAGCTTTTAACCAAACAATACTTAGCCTTCATATTCGTCTATGAGGGCTTTTTTGTTTGGGAAAGAGAATTTAAAAAAAGGCTTGCTACAAAGAAAAATCCCCTGAACAAACGTTCCAGGGGACAACAATCAAACAAACATAAGGAGTGTGTGAAGTATATCACAGAAATCTTATTTGTGATCAAATTCTCAAAAAAAATTTAAAAAATTTTTATCTTTCTTTATAAATCAATAAGTTAATTATAATAACTTTTTAAGTAAGGCTTGAGGAAAAAATCACAGGCTTTTTAAAGTGAACAATTTACCTACAAGCAAAAGGTATTTAACAATTCTTTTATTGATCATAAAATGATTTTGGCTTATTTAAGCAATTCCTTGAAAAATGTTAATTTTTTTGTAAAAAAAACGTTGACATGTATATAACAGATCCTTATAATGAGCCCCGTTCGGTGATTAGCACAGCCCGGTAGTGCATCTGGTTTGGGACCAGAGGGTCGTAGGTTCGAATCCTACATCACCGACCACTTAACAAGTTTCTATTATCATGAGATTTGTCGGTGATTAGCACAGCCCGGTAGTGCATCTGGTTTGGGACCAGAGTGTCGTAGGTTCGAATCCTACATCACCGACCACTTTTTCAATCTCCTCTCAAACATAAATTCCAAAGCGCACACGGTTAAATTTTAGCTAAGCCACGATCTGTCCGTACTTAGTCAACTTGAACTAAACAAATAGAGTTTTGTTCGTAGTTCTTTAGTCCTGCTTTAAATTAACTAAAGGCTTTTGACCTTTAGTTAAAACTGCTTAGTCTTTTAAGCTTCCGATTGGCACTATTAAGATGCCATCTTTATTTTTGTAAGCAAATTTTCCGACACCAGTGATCACCATCTTAAAGGCTGGAGCTTTCATCTTGGTGGTGTCTAGTTTTTCTTCAAGTTTGTTTAAAGACTTAATTCCTTCAGAAATTAACTTCTCGCCACCTAGTTTTACCTCTATTAAGCCATATTTTCCATTTCTAAGATGTACAACTGCATCACACTCAAGATCTAGGTTGTCTCTATAATGGTAAACTTTGCCATCTATAGCGTCAGCGTAAATTCTAAGATCTCTTACAACCAAATTTTCAAACAATAATCCAAAAGTGTTTAGGTCATTTTCAAGATCTTTTGGTCCTATACCAAGAGCTGCGCAAGCTATAGACGGATCAAGAAAATACCTTGTATCAGTGGTTCTAATAGTAGCTTTAGATCGTAAATTTGGATTCCAAGAGTTTGAATCTTCTATCACAAAGATGCTTTTGAGTGCTTTTATGTATGAAGAAACTGTGTCATCACTAAAATTGATTTCTTCATTCGATTTTATATCTTGTGTAATGGAGCTTAATTTTGCTTGGCTTGCAATGTTTCTTGCATATGATCTTAATACTCTAGCAGCTCTATTAGGATCTCTTTTTATATCATCAACTCTTGATATATCTGAGTTTATAACTCCATAGTAGTAATCTATTGCTTGTTGTAGAGCTATTCTTCGATCTTGAATGTCCACGACTTTAGGCCATCCACCTCTACAAATAAGATAAGAAAGCTCTGATAAATCGATATTAGAGGTTCCTTCTACATCTGTATTACCATCAAAGATCTCTTTTAAGGATACACTTCCATTAGATTCACCACTTTCAAACAAAGACATGGTTCTCATGGTCATTCTAGATATTCTGCCTGTACCTGTATGATTTATTTTTGATATATCGTAAGGTGTTGCTGAACCTGTAAGAATAAATTGTCCAAATTCATCTCTTTTGTCAATTTCGTATCTAATTGCATCAAATAATTGAGGTGCAACTTGCCACTCGTCGATTAAATGAGGAGTCTCTCCTTGCAAAAGAGCTGATGGTCTTATTTGAGCTAATTCTAGGTAATCTTTAAGATTATCTTGATCTTGCATAAGTATAGAGCTCTTAGCAATTTGTAGAGCAGTTGTTGTTTTTCCACACCATTTAGGTCCTTCAATTAAAACCGCTCCTTTGCTACGAAGTTTAAAATTTAGCAAGCTATCAGCTATTCTTTGATGATAATTTTTCATAAAAATTCCTATTGTTTAATATTTTAAGTTTAGCTTGAAAAAGCTGTTTTATCAATATAAATCGGTCGTTTGTAGAAAATTTGATCGGAAGTTTGTAGAAAATTTGATCGGCAGTTTGTAGAAAATTTGATCGGCTGTTTGTAGATTTTCTTTAAGCTCTAATCACCTTCCTTTGTTTTAGAAATTTATCTTTGCTTCCTTTTGAAAGTTTGTGCTACAAACTTTAGCTTTAGCACCAAAAATGTGTCTACCGCCCGCAATTTTAGTTTTTAAATGATTATTTTATTTGTGTTTTTGTTAAAATAACTTCTTTGAGGTTGCGAAATTGTACTAACTTATTATTACTATAAAAAAACGAATATTTGCATTGGAGTTTTTGTATGTCCGCATCTTATAAATTAAAAAGATTAGCTTTAGTTTTGGCAATTAGTTCTGCAGGTGTAATTGGTTTAAATGGTTGTGTTGCAGCAGTTGTTGGTGCAACAGCTGCAGGTGCTGGAGCATTTATTGGTTCTGATAGTAGAACTGTTGATATTCAAATTGATGATCAAGCCATCGAGAATGAAGCTTTAAGATACTTATCTAATGATCGCATGAGATCTGATTCTAAAGTATTTAGAGTTGATTGCGTATGCGTTAATGGTAACGTATTACTTGTTGGTCAAACTAACGATACAGAATACTTGATGTGGTGTATTTCTCATATTCGTAAGATTAAGAATGTAAAACGCATTTATAATCACGTTGAGCAAAAAGCTCCAGTTGGTTCTTCAACTATCATGAAGGATTCCTACATCACATCTAAAGTTAAAGGTGCTTTGTTAGTAGGCTCAAAGATTAGTTCTGGTCGTTTCAAAGTTTATACAGAAGATTCAGTTGTATTCTTACTTGGCTATGTAACTCGCGATGAAGGTGCAAGAGCTATCAATCAAACCCGCAAGATTGATGGTATTAAAAAGATTGTTCCTATCTTTGATTATATGGATCAGTCTGGTACTCCAAACTCCTCAGAAGGCGCTCCTGTCGTTAATGGTTCATCTAAAACAGCAGTTAGAGGTTCAACAAATAGCTCATCCTCAGTGGCTTTAGAAAACCAATCAGAGGTGGATAATGGTGGTGCCGTTTTAGAAGATGATTCTGATTTACTAGCTCCAAGCACACCTGCTCAAGGATTATAATTTACTACATACAAAGCTATATCATCTGATATGGCTTTTACGTTCAATAAACTTTTTATCATTATGTTTCAGCCAAATTCAGTAATTTATTTTGTAGATGCATATACTCCTAATGAAGGCGAGCCTGAATTAAGCCTCGAGTATGGAGTTTTACGATGGAATCGAGAACAAAGTGATCGACCTGAAGTATATGTTCATACCTATTTGCGTCCTGAAACTTCCATTCACAGAGTAAGATGGCCAAATGCTCAATCTTACATGAAGATTGATAGAGATTTTATTGAAGGTAATCTAAATCTTCCAACTCTAAATGACATGATTGAGGAAGATTATCTAAATGGTAAAAATGTAGTTTGTTTCAATGCCTCTGAAGAGCCTTTTTACAATTTAACCGGCAATTCTCTTAACGTACAGTCTATCTTGTATATGTGGAATACCTTGTATGCTGATGATGAGAATGCCTTAAAGTGTACTACTATTGATGAAATGTGTGAGTATATTGGTATGTTGCCTGATGATAAGGCTAATACTAATTACACCCCTTTATTAAAACGCTTAACTAAAATGGCTTGTTTATGGTCATTATTGTCAGAGGTTGAGCGTAATCCAAAGTGCAGAAGATCTCTAAACTCTGGTGGTATTCAATTTAATCTAGTATGGCCATTGCCAGCTAGTTCTGAAACTTGGTTTGATAATGATCCTAAGTCTTTAAGTGAATTGTCAGAGCAAGAACTTACTAATTTCTTTAATTCAAATTTAGCTGATCGCATCGACTGGTTTAAGATGAGCATGTATGCTGCTGATTGGCTCTATAACAGAAAAAAACGTAGTGGCAGTGACGATTTAAAGGGTAAAAAAGAACTTGTAGAATTTGTATTCAATAAAGTACTTTCTTTTAAGATGCAAATGTGGGTTCTAATCTTTTACTCCCTTTATTATCACCAAAAAGAAGCTGCTTTAGATATTGCATTAGCTCATGGAGATTTAAGACAATTAAGTCCTGTGGCTTTAGAAAGTTTTACAGATTTTGTAATCGACAATTTAGATGTCTTTTTAGATGCACAGCAAAAGCATCATTTATTATCTTCACTTGTTACTCAATCTTTAGAAAAGAATAGTGAAGCTCAATTCCAACACTACGACTATGTAAATTTAAAGAAGAAAGCTCAGGGCTTTGATGGTCCACAATATTTCTTCTACGATTGCTCATATAAAGACGGGGCACCGGTAGTTTATCGTCAGATAACTAATGGTAGTGGAAAGACTGTATACCGTTACTTTTTAATTAAAGCTAAAGGTAAAGATAGAGCTTTAAACTGCGAATTTA